>JBILDB010000188.1:0-5100 GCA_044352805.1 Cyanobium sp. | reverse complement strand
TGAGGCGGTGGGTGATCACGAAAACAGTGCAACCCTGCATCGCTTGCTGCAGGTTGTCGCAAACCTGGCGCTCGGTGTCGTAGTCGAGGGCGCTGGTGGCCTCATCCATCACCAGTAGGCGCGGATTACTAAGCAGACTGCGGGCGATGGCGATGCGCTGGCGCTGGCCACCCGAGAGGGACGCTCCCCTTTCGCCCACCGGCGTGCTGTAGCCGGAGGGCAGGGTCATGATGAAATCGTGGGCAGCGGCGACTTTGGCCGCCTGCACAATGGCATCGCTGGAAGCATCAGGGTTGGTAAGCGCAATGTTGTCGCTGATCGTGCCTGAAAACAACAGAGGGTCCTGGGGCACGATGCCAACCTGGCGGCGCAGGGAGTACAACTCGACCTTGTCGATGTCATAGCGGTCGATCAGGATGCGACCGCTATTGGGGGAATAGAGGCGCGGCAGCAATTTCATCAGCGTGCTCTTGCCACTACCGCTTTGGCCCACGATGCCGATAAAGGTGCCCGCTGGCACATGCAGATCGATGTTGCTGAGTACCTGTGGCGTGCCAGGGGCGAAGGCAAAGCTGACATTTTCAAAAAGCACATCCCCTTCGATCGGGGGGAGGGGGATGTTGGCCTTGTCCGCTTCACTGGATTCTTCCGGCGTATCCACAACGTCGGCCAGCCGTTCAAAGGACACCCTCAGTTCCTGCACCGACTGCCAGATGGAGGAAAGGCGCAAGATCGGCTGGGTGACATAGCCACTGATGATGCGGAAGGCAATCAACTGGCCGAGGGTAAGTTCTCCCTTAAGCACCATCGAAGCCCCCACCCAAAGCACAAGTAGCTGGGAGAGTTTCTGCAGTACCTGGCTGGATTCATTGAGGAAGGTGCCCGTGATTGTTTTCTCAAAGGTGCGGGCGATGTAGCGAGAATAGAAATCCTGCCAGCGCCAGCGACTCACCATTTCCACGTTCTGGGCCTTTACTGTCTGGATGCCGGTGATCACCTCCACGAGGTGACTTTGGGTACGGGCATTTTCTTCGGCCGCCTGGCGGTACTGCCTCCTGAACAGGGGCGCTCCCAGCAGCGTAATGGCGACCTGAATAGGCAAGACCGCTAGGGCCACAGCGGTGAGCGTGACGCTGTAAACGAGCATCACGGCCACATAGATGACCGAGAACAGGGCATCGAGCACCGTGATCAAGGCCTGACCGGTGAGGAAATTGCGGATCTTCTCCAGCTCGGCAATCCGGGTGCCCAGTTCGCCCACGGGCCGGCGGTCGAAATAGCCGAGTGGCAGACGTAAAAGGTGGTCAATCACCTCGGATCCCAGCCGCAGATCGATGCGGTTGGTGGTATCGGCAAACAGGAAAGTGCGCAGACTGCCAATCACGCCTTCCATCAGCGTGACCACCACCAGGGCCAGCCCCAGGATCTGCAGCGTGTCCATGCTGCGTTGGGCGATCACCTTGTCGATGATCACCTGGATAAGCAAGGGATTGGCCAGGCTGAACAGCTGCACCACGAAGGAAGCCAGCAGCACCTGCAGCAACATGCCCCGATAGCGGCGCAGAGCCGGCCAGAACCAACCCGGTCCGAAGCGGCGCTCGGGGGTGGCGGTGCTGCGCTCCAGCAGCAACAATTCGAGCCCATCGGGAAAACGCTCCTGGATCTGAGCCGGGCTCAGCTCGATCCAGCCATCGGCCGGCGAAGCCAGGCGCAGTCCGCGACCATTGCTGCGGGTAACCAAGGCAAAGCTGTCCTTCCAGGCCACCAGACAAGGGGTGATCAGGCGGGTGGCGGAACCAGGCTTCACCTGGGCACCACTGACCAGCAGGCCGAGCATGGCGGCAATCTGACCACAGAATTGCAGATCGGGTTTCTGGCCGCGCCGCAGCTTTTCCTGCAACACCTTGTCGATGGCGTCGCGGCGATAGGGCAGATCCATCAACTTGCCCAGCATCTGGAAGCAGGCCAGCGTCTCTTCCGCCACGCCCCGAGCTCGCACAAGCTGCAACCCCCGGGTGGGATCGTTCTGACCCAGATCAAGGCCGGTGGGCAAGGGGTGTTCGCCCCGGGCAGGAGCGGCAGCCGCAGCCCCTGGGGCTCCCTGGAGCTGCGCGGTTGCGGAGAAAGACGCCTCAGGCGTTGCCGGCGCGAAATCAAGGGCGCCGGGGGCCAGGGCGAGCAACCTCAGGGGGAGCGGTGGACGGGGTTGGGGTAAGGGGGCTTCGGGGTTGAGGGTCGTCCCGATCGGTTGGTCCGCCACATTGGCGCTGCCAAGAACCAGGCTTTCGCCCGCCTTTAGTTGCGAAACGATGCCCTGGTTGGGTTGCAGGGGTCGGGTTTGGTCCCTGAGCTGGCTGAGGCGCTCGCGCCAGTGGGCATGGTCAAACAGCTGGGCGGAACTGGCGGCCGCTTCTCGCTTGAGCAACAGACTGTTCAATTCGGCGGTCCATAGCTGGCCGCTGGCCCAGTCACTGAAGCCTGAGTTCTGCTTCAGCAACTCCAGTACAAAGGAATCCGGCAGGGCAGCGGCCAGAACCGGGGTAGCAGCCGTTACATATTCGCAGGCTTCGACCCGCAGCAACGACACCAAACCCACCAGGGAACCGGCCCCGAGGCGTTCCAAGGTGAACGGTCGATCACCCCTCTGGCCCAGAAGCCTCGCTTCACCTTCCAGCACGACCAGCACCCGCTCCCCGATGGCCAGGTCCGTGCTGAGCGGATCGCCCTCCTCAAAGCGCTGCAGGCTGGCGGCCCCCAGCAGGCGAGATTGCTCAGGGGTCGAGAGGAGGTTGAAGGGAGCCAGCTGCCCCAAAGTTTCGATCTGGACGGGATAGGAGGTGGTCATGCCTTCTCCCTGATCGTCACCAGTTGACTCACCTGCTCTTCGACCCATTCCTCGAAAAGTTCCCGGGACATGCGCTCTTGCATGGCCTCATCAAAGGAAGCGGGCCTCATCACCTCCAGACGCACCACTAGCCACCATTTATCGATCATGATCGGCGGGCTGAGCTGGCCCGGCCTGGAAGTTCGCAGCAGTTCGGCTAAGGCGGGGTGGGCCTGGAGAATGGGTACAGGCCCCACGACGCCGCGGGTGGTCCGTTCTGGTCCCTTGGCGTACTGGACTGCAAGTTCGGCGAAATCGGCTTCGCCCTCAGCTATGCGCAAGTAGAGCTCTTGGGCCAGGGGGCCACTCTCGACCCTCAGCAGGCTGTAAACCACTTGGTCGAGCTGATGCTTGCGGGCCAGAAAACGCTGCTCGGCCCGATGCATGAAATGTTCCCGGCAATGGTGGGCGACACGCAGAGGTAGCTGGGCCTGAATCTGCACATCCTCTTCACTGATCGCTTCTGATCGGCAGACCGCCGCTAGCTGCTCAGGAGTGCGAATGCCCTTGCGGGCGGCCCATTCCTGCATTGCTTGCTGATGCCGCTCGGCCGGGAGCTGCACTTGCGAGACGGCACGGCTGATCACTTCCTGGCGCAGCAGGGGCAGCAGGAGCTGGTGGCGGGCCAGCTGGCGCCACAGGCTTGGTTGGATGCTTTCGGCCCAGCTTGCCAACGAGGCCGGATTCGCATCTGGGGGGTCATCGTTGGGGCTTAACCAGCTACGGGTTGCACTGGGGCCATGGACCGAAAGGGTCACGTCGGTATCGGGCTGGGTATCGATGGCCATGGAGGATAGAAAGGTATGTCGCGATGCCTGTCCCACGAGTCAGACGAGCTCATCCATATTGATGGGTTGCCGCCCATTCCTCGGGCAGAGTTCGTCCAACAGCACAAATGGCTTGTCCAGCTGCCCAGAGGCTGGATTGCATACGCCCCTGACCCCTTGCAACAGACTCAAGAGCCCCGTTTAATCGGACGCCTTGAGTCGCGGACGCTTTGGCTGGGCCAACTTGAATCCAGTAGTCGGCCCTGCCCCCTTCAGGAGTGGGGCTGCTGACCGCTGCAATATTGCGACCGCCCACCACTTCGATCAAATCTCAGGCAATAATATTGTACTCTAAATTCTGGTGAGGTGACGGCATTGGCCTGCCAACCCCAGCGCGGATGGGACTGGGTCGCCTGCTGGAGGGTCCTCAGGCGCGGCAGAGGCCAGTGAGCAGAGGCCAGTGATAAGCAAAAATTGGTCCAACAACGAGCAGCCTGCCCATGGCCTTGGTGGCGGAGCGCGGAGATGTCCTGAGGTTTCAGTTGGACCCGTTAAATTATTTTTTGTCTCCAGTCACGCCTGCAAGATTGCAGAGGCAGTGATAAATTGACAAGACTGATCAATGGACCCTACATCGTGTCTTGCTCGCCCCAGACTGCCAGCTATGCAGAAGATGCTGCGGGGGCAGAGGCGGCACTTGATTTGCTGATATCTGGCTCCAGGAAGGGCGGAAAAAATTTGCTTAAGTGCCCCTCGACCCCAACTCCTTCAAGTTGGCATTTGTGCCTTCCCCCCCATTTCAACGCAGCACTTGGCCTGAAGTTTTCGTACAAACAAAAAGTTACCAATAGGCAAATTGCCGAGCGATGGAAAGAATGGGTCCAGAGCGGAAGTTTTGACTTCAATGAGGGATCAATCATTTATGATATTGATGTTTGTGGCCTTTATACATGGGGAGAAAAGCTTGCCGCCATTAAGTCCTACGTAGTTATCGGCAAAACAAGACCCGTCTCCTTAAGAATTTTCAACGAAGACACCACAGACTTGGTGAAGCCCCATCGAGATCCGGGTCAGGTGACATTCAAGATTTATGTCCCAGATCCTGAGT
Organism: Cyanobium sp.; assembly: GCA_044352805.1. GTDB lineage: Bacteria > Cyanobacteriota > Cyanobacteriia > PCC-6307 > Cyanobiaceae > Cyanobium. The sequence goes on along the minus strand of JBILDB010000188.1, from coordinate 341 downwards.
CTGGCCTGAAATCAATCTGCTTAAGAGAAGCCACTTCTACACAAGACGAATTTGTACGGTTTGCGATCTCAGGAAAATTACCAAGCTAGTCCATGTATTCAATCTCTTTCTGGATTCAAGAATCGAGATCAAGACCTATAAAACTTTAAATAGGAAGTCCAATTTTATTCAATAAATAATGCTAAGTTATCTGCAGCTAATCTAAGCATTTAACAGTTCACGTAAGTCAGTCTCGCTAAGCACTGATACTCCTAAGGCGACAGCCTTATCCAGCTTGGTTCCAGCTTTATCTCCGGCCACAACATAGTCTGTTTGCTTACTGACGCTTTCAATCACTTTGC
>JBILDB010000016.1:0-16548 GCA_044352805.1 Cyanobium sp. | reverse complement strand
TGAAGCATCCGTGGCTGTGGGCCAGCTTGTTGCCAAGCGTGCCCTCGCCAAGGGTATTCAGCAGGTGGTCTTCGATCGCGGCGGCAACATCTACCACGGCAGGGTCAAGGCCCTCGCCGATGCCGCCCGGGAAGCGGGCCTTCAGTTCTGATTCCTCCGCTCACCATGACCGAAACCAACGAACAAATTCAGACCGGCGACATCCCTACCGCCGCGGATGTGCCTAGTGCCGAAGGCCAGGAACGCCGGGGCCAGGGACGGGGTGATGGCAAAGGCGGCGGCGCCGATCGTCGTGGCCAACGCCGCGGCGGTGACCGCCGCGGCGGCCAAGAGCGCGATTCCGAATGGCAAGAGCGAGTCGTTCAGATCAGACGCGTCTCCAAAACCGTCAAGGGCGGCAAAAAGATGAGCTTCCGGGCCATCGTTGTCGTTGGTAATGAACGTGGTCAGGTGGGTGTTGGGGTCGGCAAAGCCGGCGACGTGATCGGTGCCGTCCGCAAGGGTGTAGCCGATGGCAAGAAGCACTTGGTTAAGGTGCCCCTGACACGTACCAGCTCCGTGCCTACCGAAAGCCGCGGGCGTGATGGCGCAGCGAGTGTCCTGATTCGTCCGGCTGCGCCGGGTACGGGTGTGATTGCCGGCGGTTCGATCCGCACGGTCCTTGAACTGGCGGGCATCAAGAACGTTCTGGCCAAGCGACTTGGATCCAAGACGCCCCTGAACAATGCCCGAGCTGCCATGGAAGCCCTCGGGGCCCTGCGTACCCATAAAGAGACGGCCAAAGAACGTGGCATCTCTCTAGAACAGATCTACTCCTGAGCCCCTTGCCGGAGCCCCCGATGACATCCTCCTTTTCCCTAAACACTCTCAAGCCCCAACCAGGTTCCCGCCGCCGCAAACTGCGCAAGGGACGGGGCATCGCTGCTGGCCAGGGTGCCAGTTGTGGTTTTGGCATGAGAGGTCAGAAGTCCCGTTCTGGCCGTCCTGTTCGTCCAGGTTTTGAGGGTGGCCAAATGCCCCTCTATCGTCGAATTCCCAAGCTCAAGCATTTCGAGCTTGTAAATCCAATTTACTATACCGTCATTAACGTCGGTAACTTGGCCGATCTACCTGCTGGATCTACAGTAACTATGGATTCTCTAGTCAAAGATGGTCTAGTCACTAGTCCTAAGTATCCTCTTAAGGTACTTGGCAGCGGAGATCTAGCGGTTAAGCTTAATGTTCAAGCTTCAGCCTTCACTGCTGGCGCTCGGGCCAAGATTGAGGCTGCTGGCGGTTCTTGTGAAGTAACCGTAGGCTAATTGTAGCCAGAAACGCCTATCGTTTATCTTTCAGATCTGCTCTCCCATCCCCTCACCACCATGGTTCTCAGTCGGGGTCGCAATCCAGGCGCAACTGAAATTTTTACCCAATTGATTCAGGCCAAAGGTCTGCGGGACAGAGTTCTGCTTACCCTTGGTCTGTTGCTTCTGGTGCGCCTGGGTGTCTACATTCCCGTGCCAGGGATTGATCGGGTTGCTTTTCAGGAATTTTTGGCACGAGGCGGCCAACTTATAGGCTTTCTGGACATCTTCACTGGCGGTGGTATTTCTACAATCGGTATCTTCGGCCTCGGCATTCTTCCATTTATTAATGCTTCAATCATTATTCAATTGTTAACGGCCGCTATTCCAAGCCTCGAGGATCTTCAAAAGAATGAGGGCGAAGCTGGTCGCCGTCGGATTGCCCAGATCACCAGGTTTGTTGCCCTCGGCTGGGGCTTGATCCAGAGCCTCGTATTTGCACTTATCCTTCGCCAGTATGCCCTTCCGGGTTTGCCCGAATGGTTGTTCGTTATGCAAACGACCCTAGCTCTTGTTACGGGTTCCATGGTTGTGATGTGGATTAGTGAGGTGATAACGGAGCGGGGCATTGGTCAGGGTGCTTCCTTAGTCATTTTTCTCAACATTGTTGCCACTCTGCCAAGAGCACTTGGCTCAACGGTTCAACTAGCTCAAAGTGGCGATAGAAGCACTGTGACTGGCATTCTTATTTTGCTACTTATCTTCTTGTTTACCATAGTAGGAATTATTCTTGTTCAAGAAGGTAATCGAAGGCTGCCAATAGTCAGTGCAAAACGACAAGTTGGGGGAACTGGTGTTTTGACGGCTAGGCAAAGTTATTTACCCCTAAAGCTTAACGCTGGAGGTGTAATGCCGATTATCTTTGCTTCGGCTATGCTATTTCTGCCTTTGACCATTGCCAATTTTACATCAAATCCCTTGCTGATCAGGGTGGCAGGCTATCTGAACCCTAATAGCAGTCTTCCCTGGATTTATGCCATTGTATATTTTGCTTTAATTCTTGGCTTTTCCTACTTCTATGCCTCTCTTACTGTTAACCCGCTTGACATAGCCACCAACCTTAAGCGAAATGGAGTCGCCATTCCTGGCGTAAGGCCAGGATCAGCAACAGCTACATATCTTAGTGACGTAGGAAATCGCTTGACCTTGTTGGGTGGCCTTTTCCTTGGCGCAGTTGCGATTATCCCCTCTGCCGTTGAAGGTGCTATTCAGGTCCGAACCTTCCAAGGCATTGGAGCGACTTCGCTTTTGATTTTGGTTGGTGTTGCCATCGACACCGCTAAACAAGTTCAGACTTACGTTATCTCACAAAGATATGAAGGAATTGTACGAGGTTAAACTTAATTTTTTCCTTTGCTAATACCTGCTTAGAATTTGCAATTCAATCATGAAACAACGTTTGCTTTTTCTCGGTCCTCCTGGGGCTGGTAAGGGTACTCAGGCTCAGCGCCTGGCCTCTGAAACTTGTTTGCTGCATCTTTCAACGGGCGATCTCCTTCGTGCCGAAGTTCTTGCTGGTACCGAGCTAGGCCAGCAAGCGGAAGCAATCATGGCCCGTGGCGAGCTTGTCAGTGACGGACTTGTGCTTGCCATTGTTCGTCATCGCCTTGAGGGCCATTCCCAGGGTTGGTTGTTAGATGGATTTCCTCGCAATCTTGGTCAAGCCACCGCACTTGACGCCCTGCTCCTTCAGCTCAACCAGTCAATTGAATTGGTGATCCTGATGGCACTGCCTGATGAAACCCTGGTCCAGCGAATGCTCTCTCGTGGCCGTGCCGATGACACCGAGGCTGTGATACGCAACCGTCTTGAGGTGTACCGTCAACAGACCGCGCCCCTGATTGACCATTACCAACAGCTTGGACTCCTGATCTCCGTGGATGCCGCAGGAACGGTCGACGACGTAGCAGCCGAGATCAGACGACAGGTAGGAGGTTGATGTGGTAGAGTTTTTGTTTGTGAAATCGGAGTTTCGCGGGCCATGAAGGTGCGTGCCTCAGTCAAGCGGATGTGCGACAAATGTCGTGTGATCCGCCGTCACGGTCGGGTCATGGTGATCTGCACCAATCCCAAGCACAAGCAGCGTCAAGGCTGAGCTGCTGCCAAGCCTCCCGTCACCCCTACGGCGTGACTTCACTTTTCCCAATCCTTCGATTTCTTTAGCCAGTGGCACGGATAGCCGGTGTTGACATTCCCCGCGACAAGCGGATCGAGATTTCCCTGACCTACGTCTACGGGATCGGTCTGACTCGGGCGAAGAAGATTCTGGCCAAGGCCGGTGTCAGTCCCGATATTCGGGTCAAGGATCTCAGCGATGCTGATGTCCAGAAGTTGCGCGGAGCTGCTGAAACTTTCACATTGGAAGGTGATCTCCGTCGGGAAGAGGGCATGGCCCTCAAGCGACTCCAAGACATCGGCTGTTTGCGTGGCCGTCGCCATCGCATGGGTCTGCCTGTACGAGGTCAACGCACCCGTACCAACGCCCGCACCCGCCGTGGTGCCCGCAAAACTGTGGCCGGCAAGAAGAAGTAGGCCATTTAGGTCCCTCATCAGTCGCCCTTTACCTCAGCCTTTTCCCCGAACCCTCACCTGCTCTGCAGGCCAAATGCCATGGCGAAGCCAGCCAAAAAAACAGGTCCCAAAAAGGCCAAGCGCAATGTTCCCAACGGTGTTGCCCACATCCAAAGCACTTTTAACAACACCATCGTGTCGATAACTGACACGGCGGGTGAGGTGATTAGCTGGTCTTCAGCTGGTGCCAGTGGCTTCAAGGGCGCTCGTAAGGGCACCCCGTTTGCAGCTCAGACGGCAGCTGAGGCTGCTGGTCGTCGCGCCCTAGAACAAGGTATGCGCCAGATTGAGGTTTTGGTTCGTGGGCCGGGTTCTGGCCGTGAAACTGCCATTCGTGCCCTTCAGGTTGCCGGTCTTGAAATCACCCTGATCCGCGACGTCACTCCCCTGCCCCACAATGGCTGCCGCCGTCCCAAGCGACGTCGCGTCTGACGCCTGATTCTGTCTTACCCCTGCCATTCATACCGTGTTGCAATACCAGATCGATCGCGTTGACCATCAGGTTGCGGACGACCGTTCTCAGATCGGCGTTTTCCTGATCGGTCCCCTTGACAAAGGTCAGGCCACAACCCTTGGCACTTCACTACGGCGCATCTTGATCGGTGGCCTTGAAGGCAGTGCGATCACCGCAGTTCGTATTTCCGGTGTGAATCACGAATACGCCACTGTTCCCGGGGTTAGAGAAGACGTCCTTGACATTCTGCTTAATTGCAAGTCTGTTCCGGTCAATAGCCGCAGTCGCGAGGTAGAGATTGGTCGCTTGGTTGTCAATGGTCCTGCCACCGTGACTGCCTCCCATCTGCAGTTCTCTTCCCAAGTTCAGGTAATTGATGCCGATCGTCCGATCGCCACTGTGGCTGAGGGCCATAGTCTCGAGATGGAGGTCCATGTTGAACGTGGCATTGGCTATCGACCTGTCGATCGCCACAATGAAGAAACCAGTGCCATCGATCTCCTCCAGATCGACGCTGTTTTCATGCCTATTCGTCGGGTCAACTACAGTGTTGATGAGACTGCAGTTGGTGAAGGTGGTTCAGCACGTGAACGGTTGAGGCTTGAGATCGAAACAAATGGCAGCATCACACCTGATGATGCCATGGCACAAGCCGCAAACCAGTTGATAAGCCTTTTCCAGCCTCTTGCTACTCTGACAACGACTGAGGATCCAGGTCTGGAGCCTGAGACAACAGCTGAGGCCCAGATTCCCCTGGAAGAACTCAACCTTTCGGTAAGGGCCTACAACTGCCTCAAGCGTGCTCAGGTCAACTCTGTTTCCGACTTGATGGGCTTCAGTTACGAAGACCTGCTTGAGATAAAGAACTTCGGTTCCAAGTCTGCCGATGAGGTGATCGAAGCCCTTGAGCGTATCGGCATCTCACTTCCCCAAAGCCGCACAACGGCCTGAACGTTGCTTCCCTTTAACCCTTTTAATCATGCGCCACCAGTGCCGAGTCCCCCTGCTTGGTCGCCCAGCCGATCAACGTAAAGCAATGCTACGGGGTTTAACGACCCAGTTGATTCGTGAGGGTCGTGTCACCACCACCAAAGCCCGTGCCAAAGCCCTTCGAGATGAGGCAGAGCGCATGATCACTCTGGCGAAGGAAGGTAGTCTTGCTTCACGACGACGTGCGATTGGCTATATCTATGATAAGCAACTGGTCCATGCTCTCTTCGATAAAGCTTTGGATCGCTACGGTGATCGAGCCGGTGGCTATACAAGGATTATTCGTACGGTGCCCCGCCGCGGCGACAACGCTGAGATGGCCATCATCGAGTTGGTCTGAATCCCATCCGTCGCATTGCTCTCTGCCTTCAGTACGACGGCAGTCCGTATTCAGGTTGGCAACGTCAAGCAAAAGCCTCTTCAGTGCAGTCTGCATTAGAAGAGGTTTTGTCTCAGTTAGAGCCTGGAGTCTCCCATTCTGTAGTCGCCGCGGGCAGGACTGATGCAGGTGTTCATGCAGCTGCTCAGGTCGTTCATTTTGATTCTGCTAGTCCAATCCCTCCCCATCGATGGCCCGCCGCCTTAAATGGCCGCTTGCCCAAGTCGATCCGCATCAGAGCTGCAGCCGAGGTCGCCAACACTTGGCATGCCTGTTACAGCGCAGAATATCGTCGCTATCGATATACAATTTATAATGGACGTCTTCCAAACCTTTTTTTGGCACCTTGGAGTTGGCACCGCCACAAGGTAAGACTCGACGAAAACCTGATGGCTGCTGCCCTCGCCGATATTGTTGGCGAGCATGATTTTGCTGCTTTTCAACGGGCGGGAAGTCGCCGCCGCCATTCCCGCACAACTGTTCAGAACGTGAGCCTTGCTCGCCAGGGGGATTTGTTGGTAGCCGAAATTCAGGCTACCGGCTTTCTTTATGGAATGGTCCGTTTGTTGATTGGGCAGGTTGTTGCCGTGGGTGAGAGTTCGCTTTCCCTCGATGCCTTCGCCAGCCGTTGGCGCAGGCGAGCACGCCATGAGGTCCGGGAGGCCGCTCCTCCCCAGGGCCTCTGCCTCCTGCGGGTTGGTTACCCCGAGGAGATTTTCCCGCTAGAGGTCTGGTATGATAGCCAACCGAGATATTTTCTCGGCTTGCCTGAGCAGATGGATTTTCAGATCACCGTCTGAACTTCCTTTATCTTGGGACCTCATTTCCTGAAGCCAGCCAAGGCCAAAGGATAGTTTGATCAACGAGCCTTAACGGCAAGTCCACACCAGCCTGGCTGACTCTGCCTATGTGCCGAGCAGTCACGGCAACGTGATCAGTTAAGGTCAGAGATCAATTTGAGCCTCGGGCGGCTTGACCGCCTGACCCTTGGTTTTGGTCAGCGGGATCCCAGACCCGTGCCACAGCCTTTTCCCGATGCCCCAACGGGCCCATTCCGGCGCCATGAACAAGACCCCTCAACCTTCAGCCGATTCCCTTGACCGTCAATGGTTTGTGGTTGATGCCGCTGATCAAACCCTCGGACGCCTGGCCAGTGAAGTGGCCCAAGTCCTGCGGGGCAAGAACAAGCCCACCTTCACCCCCCATTTGGATACGGGGGATTTTGTTGTCATCATCAACGCTGAAAAGGTCCGAGTTAGCGGCAACAAACCCACTCAGAAGGTTTATCGACGCCATTCCGGTCGGCCTGGTGGCATGAAGACTGAAACCTTTGCCCATCTTCAGGCCCGTTTGCCTGAGCGCATCGTTGAAAAGGCCATCAAGGGGATGTTGCCTCACAATGCTCTTGGCCGCCAGCTCTTCCGCAAGCTCAAGGTTTATCGCGGCCCTGAGCATCCCCATGCTGCTCAGCAGCCCCAGAATCTCGCCCTCAATCCTTCCGCGTCATCCAAATGACCAGTTCATCCAACCGTGTCGTGTATTGGGGAACGGGACGCCGTAAAACTGCCGTTGCTCGGGTCCGTGTCGTTCCTGGCACCGGTAGCGTCACCATTAATGGCCGCCCTGGTGACAATTATCTCAATTACAACCCTGTCTATCTGGCGTCGGTCAAGGCCCCCCTGCAGACCCTTGGCCTGGAGGCCCAATACGACCTCCTTGTAAATGTTCGGGGTGGTGGTCTAACCGGTCAGGCCGATGCCATCAAGCAAGGCGCAGCTCGTGCCCTTTGCGATCTTTCTCCTGATAATCGCAAACCTTTGAAGGTAGAGGGCCATCTCAGCCGTGACCCTCGGGCCAAGGAGCGCCGCAAGTACGGTCTCAAGAAAGCCCGTAAGGCTCCCCAATTCTCCAAACGCTGATTTTCACCCTTCTTCTTGACAGAGCCATGCCGAAGGCCGACATCCATCCCACCTGGTATCCAGATGCCAAGGTCATCTGTAATGGTGAAGTGGTGATGACAACTGGTTCCACCAAACCCGAGATCCACGTGGATGTCTGGAGTGGTAACCATCCTTTTTACACAGGGACCCAGAAGATCCTTGATACCGAAGGTCGGGTCGATCGTTTCATGCGTAAGTATGGTATGGGTGGCGCGGATGCTTCCTCCTCTGCCGCCAAAGCCCCTCCTGCAGCCTGATCTTCAGGTCTGCTTGCTTCGGCCGGCTGCCTTGCGGTAGCCGGCTTTTTTCTTGTAACTGGACCCGTACCGCCCATGGATTCAGCCCTGCTTTGCGAACGCTTGGAAACGACCTGTCGCACGTTCGAAGCCCTGGAGCGTCAACTGGCCGATCCGGCGCTGGCTACTAATCCCAGCCAACTCCAAACCCTCGCCAAGGAGCGGGCAAAGCTGGAGCCGATGGTTCTGGATTATCAAAAAATGCTCCGATTGCAGTCTGAGCAAACCCAGGCCCGCGATCTTTTGCGTCAATACCGAGACGATCCTGCCGGCCAGGAGCTGGCCGAGTTGGCTGCCGAAGAATTCGACAATCTGGAACAGGAATTAGTTGGGTTGCGTCAGAGACTACTCCTGGCCATGGTGCCTTCAGACCCTCGCGATGAGCGCAGTGTCATGTTGGAAATTCGTGCAGGAGCAGGGGGCGATGAAGCGGCTCTCTGGGCCGGCGATTTGGCTCGCATGTACGAGCGCTATGCCCAGAGCAGGGGCTGGACGGCCCAGCCCCTGAGTGCCTCTGAAGCGGATCTGGGGGGGTATCGCGAGTTGATCCTGGCGATACGCGGCGAAGGTGTTTATAGCCAATTGAAATTTGAGGCCGGAGTGCATCGAGTTCAGAGGGTTCCGGCCACCGAATCCCAGGGTCGCGTCCACACCTCAACGGCCACGGTGGCCGTGATGCCTGAAGTGGACCCCGTGGAGGTTGTGATTGAGCCTGGAGATTTGGAGATCAGCACGGCCCGATCTGGTGGGGCAGGTGGACAAAACGTGAACAAGGTTGAGACGGCTGTTGATCTATTGCATAAACCATCCGGGATTCGGGTCTTCTGTACCCAGGAGCGTAGTCAGCTGCAGAATCGTGAGCGTGCCCTTGAAATTCTTCGGGCCAAGCTTTATGAGAGAGAATTGGCTGTTGCCAATGCCGCCGAGAGCTCGGCGCGACGTGCCCAGGTTGGCAGTGGCGATCGCAGTGAGAAGATACGGACATATAACTATAAAGATAGCCGCGCCACTGATCATAGGCTTAATCGGCATTTTACCTTAGACACTGTGCTTTCAGGACAGCTTCAGGAGCCTATTGAAGCTTGCATCGCCGCTGAGCAGAGCCGCCAGTTAGAGGCCCTCGCCCGTGAAGCGATGGGAGCTGATGGTTGAATCTTCGGGATGGGGTGATTATTCGCCGATTAAATATTTGGCCCACTCCGCATTTCTGCCGGCGCGAATCTGGCGATTGGCTTCGAAGCTGAGACTGCTCAGGGGCCGATGCGGGGGACGATTCAGAGCCATGCCGGCTTCCCGGGGTGTGCGGTTACCCTTGCGAACATTGCAAGGAAGGCAAGCGGTAGTCACATTGTCCCAGCTGTCAACGCCACCACGGCTGCGGGGCTGAACATGGTCAATCGAGAGTTTGTCTCCGCTGTACCCGCAGTATTGGCACGCGTGTCCATCTCGTTGGAAAACATTGCGCCGGGTCAGCGGCAGCTGCCGATAAGGAACTCGAACGAATTGTCGCAGTCGGATCACAGTGGGACGCATTTGATCTGGCCGCAACAAGGATGTTGGGTCGTGTTCAAGCCCCTCAGCCTTGCCTTTCAACAGCATCACCACCGCTCGCCTCCAAGTGGTGATGTTGAGAGGCTCGTAGGAGGCATTCAGAACGAGAACATGGCCCATGCCAGCCCCCCGGGCAAGACAAATCCTAACCAGGGTCTTGCAGGATGGTGGTGTGCTTCGTCACAAGGCCTTCCCCCTCTTCCCCTGGTTCGACCCCAATGGCGATGACCCTGCCCTACGGACTCGATCTGGCCCGAATCATCGGTGCTGAGTTGCGTGATGCCCCCAGGGAGATCGCGATTGGTGGTGTGGCGATCGATTCGCGCCGGGTCCAGCCAGGTGATCTCTTTGTGGCCCTGAAGGGGCATCAACAGGATGGTCATCGCTTCGTGCCAGCAGCCCTGGGGGCCGGTGCGGCCCTCGTCCTCGTGGGCCGTGGGATGGGTTGGGTGGACGTTCCCCGGCTCGAGGTGGCAGATCCCTTGTTGGCCTTTCAGAAACTGGCCGCCTGGTACCGCACCCAGTACCTGCCCCAAGTGATCGCAATCACCGGCAGCAATGGCAAGACAGTGGTCAAAGATGCCCTGGCTGCCTGCCTGACGTCCCGGTTCCGGGTGGCGTCCAGCCCAGGCAGCTGGAACAGTCAGGTGGGGGTGCCCTTGGCCGTTCTTGCAGCTGCACCAGGGAGTCAGATCGGTGTGTTCGAAGCTGGGGTCTCGGCCCCGGGTGAAATGGCGGCCATCGAGGCGATTTTGCGACCTGATTACGGCGTGTTGGTGAATGTGGGACTTGCCCATTTCGCCGCCTTTGGCAGCCGTGAGGCGATTGCCCGCGAAAAGATGGGCCTCTTCCGTCACCTTCCCGCTTCCAATTGGTTGATTGCTCCCTCTGACCCTCTGTTGGATGTCCTGCCCCTGGCCTGCGAGCGGGTCCATCCCGGTAAGGACTGGCCTCGGCTGATCGAGCGTCGCCCCACCAACACCGGTTTCGCCCTCACCCTGCAATTTGCAGATCAGCAGTTGAAGCTGTCGGTGCGGACCCGTTCCCTGCCCTTGGTCGAGGACCTAATGATCGCGATGACGGCAGCCCTGCGCTTGGGCGTGGATCCCGCCCAGATCGTCGGCGCCCTTGAAGGCTATGGCTTTGGGCCAACCCGCATGGAAACCTGGCGCACGCCGGAGGGAATCACCATCATCAACGACACAGCCAGCAGTGATCCCCTTTCCGTCCAGGCGGCTCTGGATACGGTCGCCGCGACGCCAAGCACCGGCCATCGGCGCCTTTTTGTCTTCGGCGGAATGGCTGACCTGGGTGTTCGGGAGCATCGCGAGCATGGCTTGATCGGTCGGGTGGCCGCCGAGCGAGGTTTCACTCACCTGCTTTTGCTGCCCCACACCGCCATTGAGCACACTTGCGCGGGTTGGTTGTCGTTGCGTCCAGGCGCCTCGCTTCTCAAGCTGCCCGATTGGCAGGCCCTGCGCCAACAAGTCCGGGATTTGGCCCAACCAGGCGACCTGGTGTTGATGAAGGCGGCGGCGGGTGAGGGGCTAGGGGTCGCGGCACAAGCCATTTGGGAATCAATGGCGCCCCGCAGGCTGCTGATCGATCTAGGCGCAATCAGGGAAAATGTGGCCCGCTTTCGAGTTCTATCAGGCCCCAAGGTGTCAATCTTGGCCGTGCTTAAGGCTTGGGCCTACGGCACCGAATTGCCCCGGCTGGCGCTGGCCTTGCAGGCCAGCGGGGTGGATTGGATCGGCGTCTCTACCGCTGATGAGGGCGCGCTGGCCCGCCGTGCCGGAGTCCAGCTGCCGATCCTGGTCATGTTGATGGACCGCGAGGAGGTTGACAAGGTTGTTCGCTACGGCCTGACCCCCGTTGTCTATTCGCTTCCCTTCGCCCGGGCCCTAGTCGAGTCCCTCCGTGACATGGGGGCCGAGTGTGACGTGCACCTTGAGGTAGACACGGGTATGGGTCGCCTTGGCGTGACTCCTGAAGAGGCCCTGGCGGCGGCCCGACTTTTGCGCGGCGCCGGGGTAGTGCGGCTGCGGGGTGTGATGACCCATCTCGCTGGGGCCGATGATTCGGCGGCTGATCACCACAGCGAGCAGCAATTGGCCCGTTTTGATCAGGTGGTGGCCGCCATTCGATCCGAGGGGGATGAACCCCTCTGCATCCATGCCGCCGCCACCGCCGCCGCCGTTCGTTTCCCAGGGGCTCGCTACGACATGGTGAGGTTGGGCTTGGGGTTGTTCGGTATCTCCCCTTCGTCGGAAGTGGCTGAGGCGATTCAACTGGAGCAGGCGCTGGCCTTTGTCAGTCGCCTTGCTCAGGTGGCTGTATGGCCCCGCGGTCAACGGGTCGGATACAACGGCGCCTATGTGGTTGAGCAAGAACAGCAAAGGATCGGCATCGTGGCGGCCGGCTACAACGATGGCGTGCCCTGGCGCCTTTCGAATGCGGGTGCTGTTCTGGTTCAGGGACAGACGGCCCGGATTCTGGGCAGGGTGTCGATGGATTCGATGGCGGTGGATCTGACGGCTGTTCCCGATGCTGCAGTTGGGGATGAAGTACTGATTTTTGGCAGTCACCAAGGCCAGAGCCTCCGCCCCGAGGAGGTGGCAGCCCGTGCAGGCAGCATTCCCTACGAGTTGCTAGTCAACGTCGACAGCAGGCGGGTGCAGCGCATCTTCCGCAACGACTGAGGCGAACGGTCGCGCTGAGCAAGCTGGACGTTCAGGTAGAGTTGCTTAGCCTCTGGAGAGGTGGCTGAGTGGTCGAAAGCGGCTCCCTGCTAAGGAGTTACAGGAGGCAACTTCTGTCGAGGGTTCGAATCCCTCCCTCTCCGTTGCCCTACACCGATGACATTCACCTCATTGGTTGGTAGTTCATGAGTCTGCCGGCAATTTCCGGCAGCAACCTTTCTTGCTTTGGGCCGGTTTCCCCTTCGCTCAAGACAATGAGAAGCATCGGCGCTCCTAGCTCTGTTTCCACGTAGGCGGCACCGTGCATTGCCTCACCTATCCAGCTCGCCTTGCCCCAAATGCGTGGATTGGGGGCAAGGCCTGGGTTTATTAATTCAGCCAGATCGCTGATCTCCTCTGGGTTCGTGGAGCTATCCCCTAAGGGTCGTTCCAGAAGGCTTTGCATCCTGCGACAGGCAGGCGGAGAGATAATTGATCCTGCCATCACGGCCTCCAACAACCTGGCTGTGCCGTCCGTGCTCAGGAGGTTGCGGTGGCCCTGATCAGCACTGTGGAAGTCCAGCTCTCGACCGTAGGGTCCGTCCGCCCAGGTTTTCTGACAGGCTTGCCAACCAACCAGCTCGGGCCAGCCCAGGCTTTCGAGCCAATGGTTGACCAGTTCTCGTTGGCTCTTCCAGGTGATGAAACGGTCCTCGGGGAGGGACGGCCCGCTGGTGGTGCCGCTCAAGAGATCCACAATCAGGCCTGTGGCCCCATGGGCTGAGGGGGCTGGCTTAACCATGGCCGCCATGGCTCGCCTTAATTCGGGTTCATCCCTTAACAACTGCCGTTGAAGCCAGGCCTCGCAGGCCACCAGGTAGATGAGGTTGACCAGGCTGCCCGGTTGCCGCAGTTGACCTCCCCGCCAGCTTGCCCCCGATCCGGCCTCCAGGGGCGAGGCCTCTCGTGCCTCTCGGTTGCATAGGGATTTGGCGTAGCGCAACCAGGTGATTGATAACCGCCCCCCCAGTCCAGGCCGGCCTTCCTGTTCCAAGGCATGGACCAGATCAGCGAGCTTGTGGCCCATGGCCGGATCCGCGCTGTAGAACGCCATGATCATTGGCTCAGCAGCGACGCTGAGATTAGACATGCGCGGTTCAACGCCCAGGCTTGCGAACGGAGCGATCTGGCAAATCACCGAACCCTTGCCCGGCTGGAGTCGCCCACGGGGGGATGGTCTGGCCACCGAATTGGCCATTGGGCGCCGGTTGCGGCTGCTTGAACCGGCCCCGTGGCCCCCAGGAGAAGCAGGGGGCCTGCGCTGGCGCGTGCGACTCCTGGAGGACGGGTACCCCTGTTGGTTGGATACTCAGGCGCTGTTGAGCCATGCTCAACCTTCTGACCCTCCGGTGCTGCCCCGCTTGGATCGCAGCAGCATCAAAGCCCGCCTGCCCCAGGTGTTGAGCTTTGCCAAAGAGTCCTTATCCGAGAAGAACTGTTACCGATGGGGAGGCACCATCGGGCCTAATTATGATTGCTCCGGTTTTGTGCAGCGCTCCTTTGCCCAGGCGGGCATCTGGTTGCCGCGGGATGCCTACCTTCAGGAACGGTTCTGCCGGCCTGTGGCGGTACTCCCTGACGATGTGGGCCTTCTGCAGAGCGGCGACCTGATTTTTTTCGGGTCGCCGCAACGGTGCACCCATGTGGCGCTGCATCTGGGCCAGGGTCGCTATCTACATAGTTCTGGCCGTGACCACGGCCGCAATGGATTGGGTGTGGACGACCTGTTCACAGCCAATCACGATCCAGTGGCCTGCCACTACAGGGCAGAACTGCGGGGAGCTGGTCGGGTCATGCATAGCCATGACGGCAGTCCCTTGCCCCCTTAAGGTCGGTTTCCACCCAAGATCACATGGTTGCCATGGCGGATCCAGTTCTTCCCGCCGCCTCCCCAGCCCCAGCCCCGGTGATTGGGTTGATCGGAGCGGATCCAGCCGACCCGCTGCAGCTCTCAGTTGTTGTACCTCTTTACAATGAAGAGGGCAGTCTTCCCCAACTGGTTGATCAGTTATTGAACGCACTTCGCCCCCTCGGACAGAAATTTGAGTTGATATTAGTTGACGATGGTTCTAAGGATGGTACACCAGCTTTGCTGCGGGACCTCGTCAATCATGTCCCTGAACTTGTGGCAGTTCTGCTACGCAGAAACTACGGGCAGACTGCCGCTATGGCAGCCGGCTTTGATGCCAGTAGGGCACCTGTGATTGTGACGCTTGATGGTGATCTTCAAAATGATCCGGCGGATATTCCCCTGCTGCTTGAGCGCCTTGATCAGGGCTTTGACCTGGTCAGTGGTTGGAGGCACCAGCGGCAGGATGCGGCCCTATCTAGGTTGCTGCCTTCCCTTTTGGCCAATCGCTTGATTGCCAGAGTCACCGGGGTGAAATTACACGACTATGGCTGCTCACTAAAGGCCTACCGCCGAGAAGTGGTCGCCGACATGAATCTGTACGGTGAGTTGCATCGTTTCTTGCCAGCACTTGCTTTTATAGAGGGGGCACGAATTGGCGAGGTGCAAGTCAATCATCATCCAAGACGATTTGGTCAAAGTAAATACGGAATTGACCGTACTTTTCGCGTTTTGATGGATTTACTTACGGTCTGGTTCATGAAGCGTTTTTTGACCAGGCCCATGCATGTTTTTGGTTTTGTTGGCCTGTTAACCCTGGGAATTGGTTTGTTGATTGCCCTAGGCTTGGCGGTCCAGAAACTGATGTTTGGAACCGATATTGGCTCCAGGCCACTGCTGTTGATGGCGGTCCTTGCGATCCTAAGCGGCGTGCAGCTATTTTGTTTCGGGCTTCTTGCTGAAATGCAGATGCGTACCTATCATGAAAGTCAGGGCCGACCGATTTACCGCACTCGGGCGACGTTGCGCGGTAAAGCTGCGGCATAAAGCATGGCGATCAGCCCTTTCTTGGGCCAGTACAGATTCATCACCGTTGCGGCCACCTGGGCTGCTTAGCTCAACTTTTATGTCGTCGCTCCAGACGTCTTGCAGGTAGGCATCCAGGTGTTCGTACAGTGCCTCCGGTTGTTCCTGGCCTAAGCCATGACTGGAGAATTTGCAGCTGCCTGGTTGCCGTCGGTGCTGGTGCCTTTGGTGGGCATCTTGGCCCCTGCCGTGGCCATGGCTCTGCTGTTCAACGTGATTGAGGCTCGCGACTGAGCCCCGCAACGGTCTCAGCCCCCTCTTGGT
Source organism: Cyanobium sp. (assembly GCA_044352805.1). Classification (GTDB taxonomy): domain Bacteria; phylum Cyanobacteriota; class Cyanobacteriia; order PCC-6307; family Cyanobiaceae; genus Cyanobium. The sequence goes on along the minus strand of JBILDB010000016.1, from coordinate 1,084 downwards.
TACGTCATTTCTGAATCCCCGCCGCTCAGCCCATCCCATGACCGTGACTCCTGTCGCCGACCCCACTGTCGGCAATCTGGCCACACCGGTGAACAGCAGCTATTTCACCAAGGCATTTATCAACGCACTCCCTGCCTATCGCCCTTCCCTCTCGCCGAACCGCCGCGGCCTTGAGGTAGGCATGGCCCATGGTTTCTTCCTCTTTGGTCCTTTTGCCCTCACCGGTCCCCTGCGCCATACCGAATACGGTGGCACCGCAGGACTACTGGCGACCATTGGTCTGATCTCGATTCTGACCGTCTGCCTTTCCATTTATGGCACCGCCGGTCGTGGTCCGAATGTTCAGCCCCCTGACGCCACCGTTGACTACCCTCCTGCTGATCTGTTCACCAAAGCTGGCTGGGCTGAGTTCGCCAGTGGATTTTGGCTGGGTGGATGCGGTGGTGCCGCTTTTGCTTGGTTCCTCTGCAGCACGGCGATTGTTGCCCCCTTGGTCAAGATTGCAGGTGGTGCCTGGAGTGTCAACTAAGGTTCGATGAATCAAGAGACTTAGCATTCTACGTTTCTCATTCAGAAACCCTCTCTTTGATTAGAGAGGGTTTTTTTGTGCGCTTACTGACTTTTCTGATTGATCAAGCCAGTTGCCTATCGTCCGTGATGTCAGGTGTGCTCCGTTCTCACAAGTCTCCTAGGAACTTGCCGGACCAGATTCTTGCTTATCTATTTGGCTATTTTAAGGGCTTGGAGGAGAAGTTTGATGTTCGGTGGCGTAACCACTAATGGCTAATTTTTGTAGATTTTGATACGTCTCATAATAAAAAACCCCCAGCTTACGCCGGGGGTAAATTCGTCCCTCAAGGAGACAGGTATGAAACGGTGTTATCCGAATTTACCTGACGTGGAGGCGATCAAGAAGGCTGCATAGGTTAGGAAGAAGCCCACGGTGAAGTGAGCCAAACCAACAACACGAGCTTGAACGATAGAGAGGGCCACGGGCTTGTCACGCCAGCCCACCAAGTTGGCGAGAGGAGTGCGTTGATGGGCCCAAACAATGGTTTCAATCAGCTCCTGCCAATACCCACGC
>JBILDB010000015.1:0-16647 GCA_044352805.1 Cyanobium sp. | reverse complement strand
TCTGCGTCGGCAGCTCTGCGGCCCGTGAGGCCGCTGGCAGCAAGTCCTACCCCAGCGACTTGACCATCGTCGGCATCATTGACCATTGGGATCCGGAGGCTGCCAAGGTCTTGGCCAGCAATGCCGCCCCGGTGTCAGCAGCAGCGACCGCGAACGGGGGTAAGGCCTGATGGAAATCATGCAGGTGGCTGGTTCCTTGGTTTGCACCCATCGGGTCGAAGGGCTCAGCCACATGAATCTGCGAATCCTGCGCACCCCCAAGGGCAAGCTCAGCGTGGCGGTGGATCCCGTTGGTGCCGCCGATGGAAACTGGGTTTTTACCGCCAGTGGCAGTGCCGCGCGGTTTGCCTGCCCCGATCCCGCCATCCTGACCGACCTGACCGTCGCCGGAATTATCGATTTCTGGGAACCCGATGGGTAGGTATTGCGCCCTCCTTTGATCCCCTCAGGGCTCCTTTTCGGTTTCGGTTTTTCCCTTTTTTCTCTTCCTTCTTGCCATGGCCAACAGCACCCCACGATCCGGCCGCAGCCCTGCCCGGCGACGGGTTGCCAGTAGCCCCGCCCGCGCTGCGGCCAAACCCGCCCAGCCGCTGGAAACTCCGGTGGCCAAAGACGAACCGGTGACCCTGCCCCTTGCCTACGACCTGCCACCCCCAAGTCCGGAGACCCCCTCCGAACCCGTTGGGGTAGTTGCGGCCGATCCGCTGCTCTTGCCCAGCCAGGACAAGCCCCCTGCTGTCATGGCCTATGGGGTCAATGTGGAGGTCCAACCCGTTAAAGACTCAACAGTGGCGGCAGAGGCCCCCGCTTCCCGTGCCTTGCCCGCGGCCACCAGCGGGCCTTCGCCAACGAACCGCAGCGCCCCCCCACGGGCGACCCGATCGGTTCCTTCACGCTCAAGCCGATCCCGCAGCTCCGCCCTGGCTGCCCCCGCAGCCAAGGCGGCTTCGGTAGCTGCCCCTGCCAACGGCTCAGGCCAGCCGGCGAAGGGCGGCGCTCTCAAGGCTGGCAGCCCGCCTGCCGCTGGTGGGTCTTCCCTCAGCGGCGGCACCCCGACCCGTTCCCCGTTTTCCATTACCCCTTTTCCTATGGCCTCCTCAGTGCAGGGCATTGCCCTCGGCATGATTGAAACCCGCGGTCTCGTGCCGGCGATCGAGGCGGCTGACGCCATGACCAAGTCGGCAGAAGTTACCCTGGTGGCCCGTGAATTCGTTGGTGGTGGCTACGTCACCGTCATGGTTCGCGGTGAAACCGGTGCCGTGAACGCCGCAGTGCGGGCCGGAGCAGATGCCTGCGAGCGGGTCGGGGATGGTCTCGTGGCGGCCCACATCATTGCCCGCCCCCACTCTGAAGTCGAGCCGGCACTGATCGCCAGCGAAGGTCCCCGTCGCCTCTGAGCTCCATGGTCTCTGTTCATCCGCGCGTCTCGGGTTACCTGGGCCGCGCCCTGAGTCTGGAACTTTCCGCAGTCCAGCAGTACATGACCCAGGCTTGCCTGGCTGAACAATGGGGCGATCTTGAGGCGGCTGGCCGTTTTCGTCGCGAAACGGTGGAGGAGCTGCAACATGCCGAGCGCATTGTGCAACGCATGTTGCAACTTGGACTTGCCCCTGGGGCCTCCCAGCTCAAGCCCATCAGCCACGCCCCCGATCTGGAGGGATTACTGCGTCTTGATGCGGTACTCGAGGTCGATCTGATTGAGCACTACGCCGAAGCCGTGCGGTTCTGCGAAGCCATCGCCGACTCCGATAACCGTGCTTTTTTTGCAGCCCTTTGGCAGGAGGAATCCGCCCATGGCCAGGAATTGCAGGAATGGTTGGCCACCTTCGCCACTTCTGCGGCCCTGGCCGAGCCCCAACACGCCAGCTTCTGAGGAGGATCTGACCCAGAGCCTTGGGCTTTCCTCACTGACTAGATTCCAGCGCCAGCCCCCTTGCTGTCGGACCCAGTCGAGTGCCGTTTCCTTTGCCTGAAGCCCTGCCCCTATCGATTCAGACCGCTTGGTTGATCCCGCTGTACGGGTTCAGCGGCATGCTCCTGTCCCTTCCCTGGGCCACCGGCTGGATCAAACGTGAAGGCCCCAGGCCAGCCGCCTATCTGAATTTGTTACTTTCAGTGGTCGCCCTGGTGCACGGCAGCTTGGTGATCAGGGAGGTGCTGCGGACTGGGCCCCGCCATCTGGAATGGCCTTGGTTCCAGATCGCCGACCTGAACCTGAGGATTGGATTCGACCTTTCCTTCACCAATCTGGCCGCCCTGGAAATGGTGACCACGATGAGTGTCCTTTGCCAGGTGTTCGCCCTTGGCTATATGGACAAGGAATGGTCCTTGGCTCGTTTTTATGCCTTGGTGGGCTTCTTTGAAGGGGCGATGGCGGGTGTAGTGATGAGTAGCAATCTTTTTATGAGCTATTTCCTGCTGGAAATGCTCACACTTTCTACCTATTTATTGGTGGGGTTTTGGTATGCCCAGCCCCTGGTTGTCACAGCTGCCCGAGACGCCTTTCTCACTAAACGGGTGGGAGATGTTCTGCTCTTGATGGCTGTAGTAGCCCTATCTGCCTGGGCGGGCTCGCTCGAATTTACCGATCTTTATGCCTGGGCTGCCCGCACCCAGGCCAGCGGTGCACTCACTCCCCTGGCGGTCAACCTGCTGGGATTGGGGTTGATCGCCGGTCCAATGGGTAAATGTGCCCAGTTTCCGATGCACCTCTGGCTGGATGAGGCCATGGAGGGTCCTAACCCAGCTTCGATTCTGCGCAATTCTGTGGTGGTCACCTGCGGAGCCCTGGTGCTGATCAAGGTCATGCCCCTGCTCACACTATCGCCCCTGGCCCTGAATGGCTTGTTGGTTGTAGGCACCATCAGCGCTGTGGGTGGCGCCCTGGTCGCCATCGCCCAAGTGGATCTGAAACGGGCCTTTTCCTATGGCACCAGTTCAATTCTTGGCTTGGTCTTTATTGCCATCGCCCTGCAACAGCCCCTCGTGGCCTTGCTGTTTCTGCTGGCCCACGGCCTGGCTAAGGCCCTGCTGTTCATGAGTGTGGGCAGTGTCATCTCCACCACCAATTGTCAGGACATAACCGAGCTTGGCGGACTGGGCAGCCGCATGCCCGCCACCACAGGGGCCTATCTGGTGGCGGCGGCAGGCCTGACCGGAATCTTACCCCTGGGAAGTTTCTGGTCCTACGGGCTGATGGTGGATCGGTTGATGCAGCAGACCCCAATCTTCGCCGCCATTGTGCTGCTGGTCCATGGCCTGACGGCCTTCAACCTGGTGCGCGTCTTCCGCCAGGTCTTTCTGGATGTGCCCCACGCCAAGACCAAGCGCACTCCTGAGGTCAACTGGTTGATGGCCTTGCCCATGGTCAGCCTGATGGTGATCGTGATGCTCACCCCCTTGATCATGGCCCGGCTCGATCCCTCTCCAGGTGTTGTGCCTGTCTCCCTGACCAGTGTCTTGCTGGTGGTGAGCACGGGCCTGGTGGGTCTGGCGACCGGTGCCTTGGTGCGGCTCGATCGCTTCTGGTCCCGTTCGATGTTGCGGCCCCTGCGAACCCTGCAGGATCTGTTGGCCTTTGATTTCTATACCGACCGAATCTATAGAGCTACCATCGTTGCTTGGGTGTCCGGTTTGGCCCAATTCACAAATACCTTTGATCGGGTCGTCGTCAATGGCCTGGTGCGTCGAGTTGGCGGCCTCTCCCTTGCTAGTGCCGAGGGTTTGAAACTTGGGGTGAGCGGCCAGTTGCAGAGTTATGTATTGACTGTAATTGTGGCGATTGTATTGCTTTTTGCCAGCCTTGCCTGGCTCAAGGGATAGGAGATAGTCATGCTTAGTGCCTTGCTCTTGATCCCTTTCCTCGGCAGTTTTCTGCTGCTGCTATGGCCTGGTCAGGCTCCTCCAGGACGCATGCGTTCGATTGCCATGGGGGTGCTGGTCGCCCAGCTGCTCTGGAATCTGGCGGTGCTCATAGCCTTCAACCCCGCACTCCCTGATCTTCAGTTGGTCGAGACCCTGCCTTGGCTGCCCGGTCTTGGCCTGGAGTATCGGCTGGGAATCGATGGTCTATCCCTGCCGCTTTTGTTGATCAACAGCGCTTTGAGCCTGGTCACCGCTGTTTGCACTAGGGATATTAATGAGCGACCTCGGCTTTATTTCGCGCTGCTTTTGATCATCAGTGGCGCCGTCAATGGTGCCTTCATGGCCGGCAATCTGCTGTTGTTTTTGCTTTTCTATGAGCTTGAGCTCATACCCCTTTGGTTGTTGATCTCCATCTGGGGTGGCGTCGATAGGGCCGCCGCCGCCACCAAATTTTTGTTATTTACGGCGGTTTCAGGAATGTTGATCCTGGGGGCCTTTTTGGGGCTGGCCCTGTTGACTGGGGTGGCTGATTTCAGTATCACCCCGATCTACAGTGATCGCCTGGCTATGGGGAGTCAATTATTGCTGCTTGGTGCCCTGCTTATCGGTTTTGGCATCAAGATCCCCCTGTTTCCTTTTCATAGTTGGCTCCCCGATGCCCACACCCAGGCCTCCAGTCCGGTTTCAGTGCTTCTGGCCGGGGTACTGCTTAAGTTAGGCACCTACGGATTGTTGCGCTTCTGCCTGGGATTGTTTCCTGAGGCCTGGGCCTTGGTGGCCCCCTGGCTGGCGATTTGGGCTGCGGTTTCGGTGCTCTATGGCTCCCTGGCGGCCATTGCCCAGCGGGACATGAAGCGCATGGTTGCCTACAGCTCGGTTGGGCATATGGGCTACATCCTGTTGGCGGCGGCCGCCGCCACGCCCGTCAGCCTCGCCGGTGCCGTATTCCAGATGGTCAGCCATGGCCTGATTTCGGCCCTGTTGTTTTTGCTGGTTGGCATCGTTTATCGCAAGACCGGCACCCGGGATTTAGAAGTGTTGAGGGGACTCCTCAATCCTGAAAGGGGATTGCCCCTCACAGGCAGCTTGATGACGCTGGGGGTCATGGCCAGCGCCGGCATGCCCGGCATGGCTGGTTTCATTTCCGAATTCCTGGTCTTTCGGGGCAGCATCGAACGCTTTCCCCTGGCTACCTTGCTCTGCATGGTGGGCTCCGGTTTGACGGCCGTGTACTTTTTGTTGTTAGTAAACCGGGCCTTCTTTGGGCGCCTGGCGATTACGCCTCCCAGCCTGGCTGAGGTTGATGGTCGTCTGGATATCCGTCTGGCGGCGGTTGCCCCCCGCGAAACGCTTCCGGCCCTTGCCCTTGCTTTGGCTGTCGTCGCCCTTGGTCTGCTGCCAGCCGGTTTAGGAAGTCTGATGGAGAGTACTAGCACCGCGATGGCCCGCTTGCCCGAGCTGGTGGCCCTGCTGAGCGCCGGGGGGGTGGGCTGATGCCAGTCATTTCCGAGCTGCTGACCCACCGCGGCGGCATGCCCAGTTCCCTGGAGCTGCAACAACAGTTATTGACGGGCTCAACCCTGCTGAGCGAAAGTGAAGAGAACCTCATCGAGGTGGTCGATGTTTTACATAGCTACGGAGAAGTGTTGGATGCTTATAGCCGAAATTTGATTTATCAAGCGGAAGAGCAGTTTCTTAATCCATTTCCAATCTTTAGGTTTTTGGATGGTGATTTAAGTTTTGGCAAGATCTGGCGTCATCTTTGCCATGATCGCATCAATTTTGAGTATGCCGAATATTGTATGAAGACGATGCTTTGGCATGGAACTGGTGGTCTTGATGCCTACCTCGACAGCGAGCCCTTTCTGCGCGACTGTGCCGCCATCATTGCCCGCAAGACCAAGGGCGATCCCCTGCTTGCGATCCTCCATCCCCTCTTTGCCAACTTTCTGCCGGAAGCCATTCGAACCGCTGCCACCACCCACGCCCTGGGCCAATTCTGGCGGGTGATGAGTGATCTTTTTATCGATTTGGCCCAGGCCGATGCCAAGGGTTCGATTACCACGATTCGTGAGCTGGTCGATTTTTTACGTCAGGGCTTGGTAGCCGCCGCTGGCCAGCCCATCAGCTATGGCGTCACGGTGGCAGGAGAGCAGTTCTGGGTGCTGCCCCCTGATGCCGGCCTCACCTTTCTTGTCGATGTGGCGGTCCCTTATGTCGAAGCTGTTTTTCTACGGGGTACTCCCTTTTTAGGCACGGTTTCCTTCAACGCCCAGGCCCAGCAGATTTCGCCGGATCAGGGGCAATTCAGCTACGGCGCCCTCTATGCCGACCCCTTACCCACCATGGGAGCTGGCATCCCCCCGAGTCTTTTGATGCAAGACATGTACCGCCATCTGCCGCAAAGGTTGCATGAGCTTTACCTCAAGCGTACCCGGGGTGAAGGGGATGAGAGGGTCAAAATCTGCATGAGCTTTCAGAAGGCCATGTTCTGCGTTACCAATGCGGCCATTGAGGGCACATTCCCTTTCGAGCTGGGCTGCCTCGATGCCAGCCAGCAGGCCGCCAACCAAGCCCATGCAGCCGCCTGGGCCAATCGTTTAGCGACAGCTCGCACGGATTGCCTTGCCGCGGTGGCCTAGGGTCATGGAACGAAGCCCGTAGAAACGCCTGCCATGGATCAGCCTTGGACGCAACGCTCAAGACCCGATCGTTTCGAGCGCCGCGTTGAATTTGGAGACTATGAAGCCACCCGAGTGTTTCTAGAGAGGCTCAACCATCTCTCTGAACATTTAGACAAGTTTCCCGATATTAGCTTTGGACGTACCTATGTCAATTTGACGGTGCGGCCCGAGGAGGGCCAGGACTTTGGCGAAGCCGAACAAAGTTTTATTGCTGCTATTGATGAACTCCTCTGACGCAATCGATCTAGAACAAAATCCCAACCTTGATGAAGCCATCGTAGATCTACGAGCATCCTACAAGGCTTCTGGGATTCAGGAGATTCTTGATCTACTTGATCTTGAACTTGTTGGCCTCAAACCCGTCAAAGCAAGAATCCGGGAAATTGCCGCCCTTTTAGTAGTCAATAAAGCGCGTCACTTGGTGGGGTTGGAGACAACGCGACCCAGCTTGCACATGTCTTTTACCGGACCTCCTGGCACTGGTAAGACCACCGTGGCCGCTAGGATGTCGAAGATTCTGCATGGACTTGGTTATCTGCGCAAGGGTCATGTGGTGACAGCGACCCGCGATGACCTTGTCGGCCAGTACATCGGACATACGGCACCTAAGACCCGTGAAATGCTCAAAAAAGCGATGGGTGGTGTTTTGTTTATTGATGAAGCCTATTATCTTTATCGTCCAGAGAATGAACGTGATTACGGCGCTGAAGCTATTGAAATATTGTTGCAAGTGATGGAGGGTAATCGCGATGATCTTGTGGTTATCTTTGCTGGCTATAAAGAACGCATGGATATTTTTTACCAATCTAACCCTGGTCTTTCGTCACGCGTCGCTAACCATATCGATTTTCCAGATTATAGCTGTGAAGAGCTTTTTGCCATTGCTCAACTAATTCTTGCAGCCGAAAATTATCGATTCAGTGACGAGGCTACGATTGTTTTTGCCGATTACATTGTTCGCCGCATGCAGTTGCCGTTCTTTGCCAACGCTCGCTCAATTCGTAATGCAATCGATCGTGCCCGTATGCGCCAAGCAAATCGTTTATTCAACGGTATGGGATCAAGGCTAAATAAACTAGATCTGATGACGATCGAGGCTGAAGACATCACGGTGAGCCGTGTGTTTCAAGGTCAGGTGGAGGGGCGGGATCGGAGTGAACCGATTACGGGCTGATCAGGATCTGCTAACTCTGCAAGGTTTGAGTTGATAGAAAGCTGGGATTAGGGTATTTGAATGGTAAAGTGTGCAAAGCTCATCGCCAAACCCAAAAAGAATGATCAGCACTATAGATATTCCGCTATCATTGCGAGTGATGCGGAAGTTAAATATGCCAAAAAAGTTGGGTTTTCTGGAGTCCCTTTTCGGACCTGCTCTGGCTGCTAAGGGTATCGGTTGGGTAAAATGTTCGAATGGCGTAATTTGGAAGCTTGATCTTGCCGAGCCCACCCACCGCTGGATCGTCTACGGTGACTACGAAGGAGGCAGCGGTCTCAGTTTTGCTAAGCATGCCCTTAGAAATGGTGGAGTCTTTGTTGATTCAGGATCCAACATTGGACAGTGGATTCTCTATCTTGGTAGCATGGCAAGGGTCCAATCACTTGAGTTTGAGCCTGTAGAATCTCAACGGCAATGGTTAGCTTCCTGCTTACAGCATCAGCCAGGCTGGAACTTTACAATTTATCCCTATGGGTTGGGCTCAGAAGACTGTGAAATGGAAATTCAATGTGATGGACCACGTTCGACGCTGAGAAATGATTGGTTTCAATCGAAAAATTTAGATCGAGAAGTTATTGAGATCAGAAGACTCGATGATGTCCTAAAGCAAGCTCAGATCAATGAAGTACAGCTCTGGAAACTTGATGTGGAAGGCGCCGAATACGATGCCCTTGTTGGCGCACGCGACTATCTTGAAAGCCATCGCATAAAGCATATTTATTTTGAGTGCCTTCACACGAATTACACTCGTAATAAAGCTTTCTTGGAGATGTGCGGCTATCAGATTTATGATATCGGCTGGAAAGGCCTGCAGCTGAAAGTTGATCGCGAGATCAGTGAAACGCAGGATTTGGTTGCATTGCCTTCCAGGTAGCGCAAACTGACAGTCTTCGCGCTGTTAACTTCAATTAGTTAGCCAGTTTTCTATAAATTACCGCCTTTTTCTCGAGTCGATCTGCAGCAGATCGCGCACCTGCTGCACTTGGCGGGCCAGGCCAGGATCGCTGTTGAGTTTGCGCTCAACCTGTTCAACGGCATACATAACAGTGGAATGATCCTTGCCGCCAAAGGCCTCACCAATACGGGGTAAGGAGAGATTTGTCGTCTGCCGCATCAGAAACATCCCCACCTGGCGGGCCTGGCTGACGGCCCGTTTACGGCTGGGACTCAGCATCTCCTCAATGCCGACGGCAAAGACTTCTGAAACCTTGTCAAGCACCTGTTGGGGTGTGACCTCAACGTCATTGCCCACCGGATCGAGCATGGGCGCCACCGACTCCACCGTCATCGGCATGCCCGTGATCGAGGCGAAGGCCACCGCCCGGGTGAGGGCCCCCTCCAACTCGCGGATGTTGGAGGTGAAGCGGCCGGCAATGTATTGGATCAGATCCCGGGGCAAGGCCATCTGCTCCACCTCGGCCTTCTTGTGCAGAATCGCCATGCGGGTCTCCAGATCGGGAGCCTGAATATCGGCAATCAGCCCCATCGAGAAACGGGAAATGAGGCGTTCCTGCAGGCGGGGGATCTGGCTTGGGGGACGGTCACTGGCAATGACTAGCTGGCGCCCTGCTTCATGCAGGGCATTAAAAGTGTGGAAGAATTCTTCCTGGGTATATTCTTTACCTTCAATGAACTGGATATCATCGACCAGAATAAGGTCGGCGGCCCGATAGCGGTCGCGAAAGGCTTGCATGCCATCTTTGCGAATCGCCTGAATCAGGTCATTGGTGAAGGTCTCCGTTGAGACATAGAACACCCTTGCCATGGGGTCGATCTCGTGGCGGTAGTGGCCAATCGCCTGCATCAGGTGGGTTTTACCCAGACCCACGCCCCCGCAGATGAACAACGGATTGAATTCACGCCCCGGTGACTCCGCCACCGCCAAGGCTGCGGCATGGGCCATGCGGCTGTTGGGTCCGACCACAAAGCGGCTAAAGCGGTAGCGGGGATTGAGCCCCGCTGGAGGCCGTTCCGCCGCTGGGGCACCCTTGGCCGTCCGAGCGTCATCCCGGGCTGGGGAACGACTTTCCCCCTCGCTGGCAATCGGGACCTGGCCCGGATTGCCCCGGGCTGCTTGGGAGGCTTGGGGCTGCTCCGGGGCACTGACTACCTCGATTGCCACCGGTATTCCGCTCAGTTCGGTGCCGAGGGCCTGGATCTGGGTGAGGTAGTGCTTGCGCAGCCAGCCGCAGGCAAAGGCCGTGGGCGCTTCCAGCCTCAGCTTGCCCTCACTGAACCCCAGGGCCCGGGCCGGCCGGATCCAGGTCTCAAAGGTGGGTTTACTGAGGTTGGCCTGCAGGGCCTGCTGGATCTGGTGCCACAGCTCATCCCCCTGCTGCACCGCCTGCTCGCCGCAATGGAAACGAATATACGCAGGTCCCCTGGAAGCGTTGGTCTTTAATGGACAGACAGCTACCTAGCATCGGTTGTCCATGGCCGGCCCCCGTTTTCTGGCCACCACGGCCTCCCTGCTGACCGTGGTTGCGGCTCTGGTGGGCTGTTCCGGTGCTCTGCCCTTGCCAGGCAGCGCCCCTCGCCGGGAGCTGGTTCGCCTCAGCGATGCCCCCTCCCCGGCGCCGCTCCAAGCCAGCGGCAATTTGATTGTGGCGGCCGTCGAGAAAGCCGGACCTGCGGTCGTTCGGATCGACACCGTCAAGCGCACCATCAGTCCCGTGGGTGGCCCCTTCGGCCAGGGACCTGGGATTCGGCAACAACAGGGCCAGGGCTCGGGTTTCATCACCCGCTCAGACGGAGTGTTGCTTACCAATGCGCACGTGGTGGACGGCGCTAACGAGGTAACTGTCAGCCTCACAGATGGGCGCAGTTTTACTGGCAAAGTGATTGGTACCGATCCCCTTACCGATGTGGCGGTCGTCAAGGTGGTCGCCACCCGGCTGCCGGTGGCGCCGCTGGGGGATTCGGACAAGGTGCGTCCTGGTGAAACGGCGATTGCCATTGGCAACCCCCTTGGGCTGAACAACACAGTCACCGCAGGCATTATTAGTGCCATTCAACGCACTAACGCCGTTGGCGAGGGTCAGCGGGTGCCCTATCTGCAGACAGACGCGGCGGTGAATCCTGGCAACAGCGGCGGTCCCCTCATTAATGACCGGGGCCAAGTGATCGGCATTAACACCGCCATCCGCCAGGCGCCTGGGGCTGGATTGAGTTTCGCCATACCGATCAATACCGCCCGCCAGATCGCTGCCCAGATTCTGGAGCGGGGCTATGCGAGCCACCCCTATATCGGCGTGCGGCTCCAGGCTCTGACCCCCCAGCTGGCCCGAGAGATCAATGCCACCACAAGTCAATGCAACGTACCGGAGGTCAACGGGGTGTTGGTGGTGGATGTAATGAATGGCAGCCCTGCGGCGACAGGCGGCCTCAGGCCCTGCGACCTGATTGAGAAGGTAGATGGACAGCCGGTGAAGAACTCCTCGGAGGTGCAAATGGCCATTGACCGGGCCCGCATCGGCCAGCCCCTGGCGATTGGCATCCGCCGCGAAAATGCCCAACAGGTCCTAACCCTGCGACCCGCCGAACTGCCCCGCAAGGGGTGAGACGTTCCATGGGGCTTTCCGGGTCTGACCGTGCTGGCCAGGCCCGGGCCAAGGAATGGTTGGTTGTGATGGGGCGTTGGCCTGCCCCAGGCCGCTGCAAGAGCCGTCTGGCGGTGGCCCTGGGCTCGCGGCGGGCGGCTGCAATCCAGCGGGCCCTCAGCGGCCATGGCCTGGCCGAGGCCCGCCGCGCGGCCGCCCTCAGACCCGGCCTGGCCTTGGTCCTGGCTGTGAGCGGCCTGGGGCCCAAGGGCAGCCGCCGTTGGGCGGGGGGCCTGGGGGCCGATTGGGTGGAGCTCCAGGGGGAAGGCCGCCTGGGTACGCGCTTGCAGCGCCAACTGCTGCTGGCGCGCCGCCGTGGGGCCCAGCGAGTGGTGCTGATCGGCAGCGACCTGCCGGAGTTGGCGGCGGCGGACCTGGCGGCCGCCTTCAACGCCCTGGCCCGCTGCGATCTCGTGCTGGGCCCCGCTGCCGATGGCGGTTACTGGTTGATCGGCCTGGCGGGCAGCTGGCCTCGCCTTTTTGCCGGTGGCCCACGGGCCATTGCTTGGGGCGGAAACCAGGTGTTGGCCCAGACCCTGGCCGTCGCCGACCAACTGGGTTTGGTGGTGACCCTGCTGCCGATTCGCCACGACCTGGATCGACCTGAGGACTTGAGCCGGTGGCGGTGAGATCCGGCCCAGCCAGGGGGCGATGACGGGCCCGCCCCTGGCCGTCGTCATCCCAGCCCGCCAGGAGGCGGGGCGGTTGCCGGGCCTGTTGGCCCAACTGGCCCAGGCGCCGCAATTGGCGGGGGAGGTGGTGGTGGTCGACGCTGGCAGCGACGACGCCACGGCCCTTGTGGCCAGCTTGGCGGGGGCGAGGGTGCTGCACAGCGGTGCCAACCGCGGCCAGCAGCTGGCCCTGGGGGTGGCGGCCAGCTCGGCCCCCTGGCTGCTGCTGCTCCATGCCGATGCTCGCCTGCCGGCGGGCTGGGCCCCGGCCCTGGTCGCAGCCATGGCCGCCGGCGATCGGCAGGCCTGGGCCTTTCGGCTGGCGATCGACGGGGGCGATCCGGCCCTGCGGTTGGTGGAAGCGGCCGTGTGGCTGCGCAGCCTTTGCTGGCAGTTGCCCTACGGCGACCAGGGCCTGTTGCTCAGCCGCCGGCAGCTGGTGGCCGTGGGGGGTATCCGGCCCTTGCCCTTGATGGAAGACCTGGACTTGGTGCAGCGCCTGCGTCGGCAGGTGCCGATTCGGCTGCTGCCCCTTGCTCTGCGGGTCGATGGTCGGCGCTGGCGCCGGCTGGGGGTGTGGCGCACCAGCTGGACCAACTGGCGCTTGCGGCGGGCCTGGCGCCGGGGGGTGCCCGCCCCGATCCTGGCGGAGCTCTATCGCGGCGGCCCTTAGTTTTAAGGGGAATACCAGAAGGCGCAGCGACGCTCCAGAGGCTCCAGTTCCCAGCCCTGGGCGGTATAGAAGCCCACCACACCGGGGTCGGCGAACAGGCAAACCTGCCCCACGCCGCGGCGCCGCAACTCAGCGAGGATGTAATCCATCATTTGCTTACCTAGGCCGCTGCCCTGGTAGTGGGGATGGACAGCCACATCCCAGACCGTGGCTGCGACCACGCCATCGCCGGTGCAGCGGGCAAACCCCACCAGCCGCGGCAACCGGCAATCATGGCGCCACAACCCCACCGTCAGCAGACTGTGGCGCAGGGCCCGCCGCACCCGGCGCAGGGGCCTGCGGCTCCAGCCAACGGCCTCACACAACCATTCGAGTTCCTGCAGGTCAATCTCCCTTTCGAGGCTGAGCACCAGGGTCACGGGGGAGTTGGTCACCGGACAGAGGCGGAATTGGTGGCCGTAGAGCTTGGTGTAAAGCTCTGCGGAACCGGCAGCTTCCGGAGAATTCAAGGGGAAATGGGCAGGGGCTGGGCCTGGACTCTGGGGGCCAAAACCATTGTTTTGATACAAGATACGCCCAGACTCACGCTTGGCTGGCCGGTCCCTTTTTGATGGCTGCAGACCTCCTCTGGCCCCATGCGCGCCAACGCGCCCGATGCCCCCCTGGTAGTGGCGGTCCATGGCTGGATGCTGTCGGGTCGTCTCTGGGATCCCCTGCGGACCTGCCTTTCCCCCCCCTGGAACCTTTGGTGCCCGGACCTGCCCGGCTTTGGGGAGTGCCCCCGCCCCAGACAGCTGCAGCCCAGCCTGGCCAGCTACGGGCGTTGGCTGGCCGCCGCCGCTCGGCGCCAGGCCCAGGGTCGACCGATTGTGCTGATGGGCCATTCCCTGGGGGGCAGTGTGGCCCTACATGCGGCGCCCCTGCTGGGATCGCAGCTGGCGGCCATGGTGCAGATCGGTTCTGGGGGCGGCGTCTATCAACCGCGTCCCTTCGCCCGGCTGCGGCGCGGTGGTGCGGTGTTGCTGCAGCTGCGGCCCAGCTGGCTGGGGCCCTGGGCGGCTGAATCACCCTGGCGGGGCCCCTTGATGGCGGAAACTCGGGCCGCCCAGGGGCTGTTGGCCACCAGTACCCGTCGGGAGGCGGTGCGGCAGCTGCCCATGCTTACCGCGTCGCTGACGGTGCCAAGTCTGTGGATTGTCGGTGAGCGGGATCGGGTGATGGAGCCCCGCTATGTGCGCCACCTGGCCAGCTTTGCGCCCGATCACCAGCTGGAGCTGATCGCCAAGGGCGGCCATTTGCCGATGTGCCAGCAGCCCGAACTCCTGGCCGATGTGTTGCAGGGCTGGTTCGCTGCGATCGGCCTGAACGCAGGACCTGGGGTGGAACCCTTGACTTTGGCGGGGGCTGCGCGAGGGGCCTAGAGGGCCGCCAACCCTTTTTCCTGCAGGTCAGCCAGCTGGGCGTAGAGGCCGCCAGCACGGCGTAGTTCAAGGTGGTTGCCCTGTTCGATCAGGCGTCCTTGGCGCAGCACCAAGATGCGATCCGCCGCTTCCACCGTGGCCAGACGGTGGGCGATGACGATGGCGGTGCGATCGCGCAACAAGCGGTCCAGGTCGGATTGCAACGTGGCTTCGGTGGAGGGGTCCAGGAAGGCGGTGGCTTCGTCCATCACCAGGACTGAGGGGTCCCGGATCGCTACCCGCGCCACAGCCAGCAGTTGCCGTTCGCCCGAGGAGAGGTTGGCGCCCCGTTCCCGCAGTTCACTGGCCAGGCCCTGGTCGAGGCGGTCGAGCAGGGGCTTTAAGCCCAATTCGCCGCAGAGGCGCTCCAGCTCCTGGTCGCTGATCGCAGCATCCAGGCGCAGGTTGTCGGCCACGTTGCCGCTGAACAGAAAGGTGTCTTGAAGCACCACCCCGAGCCTTTGCCGCAGGGTGGCGATGGGTAGCTCGCGGATATCGACGCCATCGAGCAGGATCCGTCCGGCCTGGGGCTCATAGAGGCGGCAAAGCAGGCGGATCACCGTTGATTTGCCCGATCCGGTGGGCCCCACGATCGCCACGTGTTCGCCGGCGGCGATGCGGAAGCTGAGGTTGTCGAGGATGGGATCGTCGCTGCGGTAGGCAAAACTCACCGACTCGAACACCACCTCCCCCGGGCTGCGCCCCTGCAGGCCGCTGCGCCGGGCGGCGGCACTGCGGCTGGAATCCGCCAGTTCGACGATGTCCAGCGGCTCGTCCAGCAGTTCGCCGATGCGCTCGACGGCGGTCAGCCCTCCCTGGATCTGGGTGAAGCGTTCGGCCAGTTGCCTCAGGGGATCAAACAGCCGCTGGGAGAACAAGATGAAGGTGGTCAGGCTTCCCAGTCCCATGCTGCCGCCGGTCACCATCCAGCCCCCCAGGGCCAGGACCACCGCCACCGCCACCAGGGATACCCATTCGATAAAGGCGGAAATGGCACTGTCATAAAGAATGGTTCCGGTGACGGCCCGGCGATAGGTGTCATTGCCGCGGGCAAAGCGACGGCTGTTTTCCTGCTCGCGCCGAAACATCTGCACCACCTCCAGCCCCTGCAGGTTCTCCTGCAGTTCGGCGTTGAGGCCGCCCAATTCTTCGCGCACGCGGTAATTCACCTTGCGGTAGCGCCCCTGCAACCAGACGATGGCGAGGGTCACGGGAATCTGGCTGGCCATCAGCAGCAGGCCCAGCCGCCACTCGATCGAAATCATCGTGACACCTACCACCACAAGGCTGACCAGGTCGGCCAGCACCCCCACGGCGCCGCTGCCGAAGACCTCCGCCAGGGCGTCGACATCGCTGGTGAGGCGGGTCAGCAGGCGCCCCACCGTGGTGCGGTCGTGAAACCGCAGCGACAGGGCCAGGGCATGGCGGAACAGGTCGTCGCGGATGCGGGCGGTAAGCCGCTGGCCCACCACCTGAACGTTGTATAGCTGGGTGCCCTGCAGGCCCAATCGCACCAGCACCGCCAGCAATAACAGGCCCACCAGCAGCCGCAGGGCCTCGGGCACGGCCAGGCCCCGCAGCCAGGGCAGCACCGGTTCGCCGCGCAGGGCGCTGATGGCCTGGCCCACCAGCAGGGGCTGAATGGAGCCGGCAAAGGCCAGGGGCACCAACAGGATCAGGGCCAACAGCAATCGCCGACGATCTTGGGCCAGGTAGGGCCCCAGGCGCCTGAGGCGTTGCAGGTCGAGGGAGGCCATCAAGCGGAGGCCCCAGCGGCCAGTACCCCGGCGGCAAGGCTGCCAACGGGGCTGGTGGCCGCTGGGGTGGGCCCAGGGGTGGCTCCAGGGCCCACCGCCTTGAGCTTTTCCACCAGGGATTGCAGCTGCCCGTCATCCAGGCGCAGGGCCAGGGGGTGGCCGATTAGGCGGGCGGTGCTGTGGAACAGGTCTTCGATCGCCACCAGGCCGTTGTCCTGCAGGGTGCGACCGGTGGCTACCAGATCGACAATCGCTTCGGACACTCCGGTAAGGGGGCCTAATTCGACCGAACCGGTGAGGTGGATCAGATCAACGGGCAAATCCAGGGAGCTGAAAAAGGCCTCGGCGCAGCGGGTGAATTTGCTGGCTACACGGCAATGGGCCGGCAGGTCGAGGGCGCGGCGATAGCCACTGCTGGCCTTCACCGCCACGGCCATGCGACAGCCGCCGAAGCCCAGGTCCAGCAACTGGGCCACCGGCTGCTGGTGTTCGCGCAGCACGTCGTATCCAACCACCCCCAACTGGGCCTGGCCGTAGGCCACATAGACGGGTACATCGGCATTGCGCACCAATAGGGCCCGGGCACTGCCGCAGGTACTGGGCACCATCAACAGGCGGTTGTCCGGGTCGAGCAGGGTTGAGAAATCGAGGCCCGCCTTGGCGAAGCGACGCACTGAATCCTTAAGCAGGGCGCCTTTGGCCAGGGCGACGGTGATCATGGGG
>JBILDB010000404.1:0-5145 GCA_044352805.1 Cyanobium sp. | reverse complement strand
GTCGAGCCGATCGATCACGTTGTCCAACGCTGTGGGGGGCCTGAGGGCCGGGATTCACCTGGCAGGGCTGCTGGCCTGTCTGGGACTAGCCGTGGCCGGTTGCGACGCCAACTCCAGGGAGGTGGCCCTCAAGAACGCCAAACCAGGCGACCTGCTGGTGAAGGCCGATGGCAGCCGGGTGAAGTTGGTGAAAGTCTTCACGCCAGGCATTGCCAATGGGTTGTACAGGGGTGTCGTGAAGATCACCTCAGATGCCGGAGATTCCAAGGAAAAGTTGTATGAAGTCACGGCAATCTGTAGCATCAAGGGAGAACCGGGCTGGCCAGCCTATGACAATATCTACGGAGATCCAATCAGCGATCTCAACGCCAAGCGCCCATTGTCTTTCAAGAATCGCTGGCAGTTCCTGTTCCATTTTGACGGCCGGACGGAACAAACAGGAACGCTTGATTCCAGCGGCTGGGTCTCACGATTGAAGGATAATCTGTGCCGGAAAGGCGATTTCAAGGACAACTGATCCCGCGGCCGCCAGGGCAAAGAGACGCGAAACCGCTGCCTTGATAATGATTATTGCTGCGATCTCGTTAAGCACTACCGAAGCCCCGACGACCTGGTATCAACAGACACTTTCGAGCCGCAGGTCATCCTTTTGGATGGCGAGGAAATTGCGCCTCGGTGTCTCGATGCCAAAAACACTCTTTTCCGTCGATCTCACCAAACCGATGGATCAGCAGGAGATGCCTGGGCACAACCGCTGGCATCCCGAAATCCCGGCCGTGGCTTCGGTGAATCCTGGTGACGTGTTCCGGATCGAATGCAAGGACTGGACCGATGGCCAGATCAAGAACAACGACGACCCCACAGACATTAAAGATGTCAATCTGGAGGTCGTCCATGTCCTTAGTGGGCCAATCTGGGTCAATGGGGCCCAACCCGGAGACATCTTGGTGGTCGACATTCTTGATGTCGGCGCTTTGCAGGGTGATGAGTGGGGTTTCACGGGCATCTTCGCCAAGGAAAACGGTGGTGGCTTCCTCACCGATCACTACCCCAAGGCCGCCAAGGCCATCTGGGATCTGGAAGGCATCTACACCTCCTCCCGTCACATTCCCGGTGTGCGTTTCGCCGGCATCACCCACCCGGGCCTGATTGGTTGCGCTCCCTCCCAAGAACTGCTGAATGAGTGGAACCGTCGGGAGACGGAACTGGTCAAAACTGCCCCTGACCGCCGTACCTATGGCGCTGGCCTCTCCGGTAGCGAGCCGGTGCTGGCGGCCCTACCCAACCCCAACAGCGCCATCCTCGGCGCCCTCCCCTCCAGCGAGTTCGCACGGGTGGCGAACGAAGCCGCCCGCACCGTGCCGCCTCGGGAGCATGGCGGCAACTGCGACATCAAGAACCTCACCAAGGGCACTCGGATCTACTTCCCCGTCTATGTCGAAGGCGCCAAGCTCTCCATGGGTGACATCCACTTCTCCCAGGGGGATGGTGAGATCTCCTTCTGTGGCGCCATCGAGATGTCCGGCTACCTCGATCTCCATGTGGAGATCATCAAGGGCGGCATGGCCAAGTATGGGATGGTCAATCCCATGTTCAAAACCAGCCCGGTGGAACCCCACTACACCGACTACCTGGTGTTCGAAGGCATCTCCGTCGATGAATTTGAAGGCAAGCAGTACTACATGGATGTGCACATCGCCTACCGGCGTGCCTGCCTCAACGCCATCGAGTACCTCAAGAAGTTCGGCTACACCGGGGAGCAGGCCTACCTGCTACTGAGCTGCGCGCCAGTGGAAGGCAGGATCAGCGGCATCGTTGATATACCAAACGCTTGCTGCACCCTGGCCATCCCCACCTCGATCTTCGACCAGGACATCCTCCCCTGCTGATCAGCAAAGAATAAAGGGGCCTGACTCTCAGGCCCCTTTATTCTTTCTCATGCTTATGTCCTTGCTCCTCCTATCTTTTGTGCGATGCCTGTCTACGAATACAGTTGCACCAATGGCTGTGACAACTATGAAGTTTGGCGCAGCATTGATGAGCGCCAGAAGCAGACCAACTGCCCGACCTGCACGGCGGCAGGTCTGCGCGTGTTCACGCCTATCATGTCGCTCAGCGGACCCCTCAGGCTGAAGCAGGAACAATCGGGACCTCGCCTGGTGCGCAAGGAAACCAAAGAAGCGGCCGGAAAGCAGCGACTCAAGGAGAGCAGCACCCGTCCTTGGATGCTCAATCGCGGTTGTTGAGGCTCACAGCCCCCGTCCATGACCACTGATGGTGGTCATGCACACCTCATCAGACCGTGAGGAATTCCTTGATCACGTCATCGGAAAGCTGGTTGGTTTGGCCACTAGAGACGATGCCGCCGCGCTGCATGGCGTAATAGAAGTCGGACTGGCGGACGAAGTGCAGATGCTGCTCCACCAGCAACACGCTGATGCCGGTTTCCTTCATGATCCGCTGCACGGCATGCTCAATGTCGAGGATGATGGAGGGTTGAATTCCCTCGGTGGGTTCATCGAGGAGCAGTAATTTCGGCTTGCCCAACAGGGCACGGGCGATGGCGAGCTGTTGTTGCTGTCCGCCGCTGAGGTCACCACCTTTGCGCTTGAGGAACTTCTCGAGGATCGGGAACAGATCGAAAATCAGAGGGTCGATGTGGCGGTTCTTTTCCAGGCCCCCGGGCAGGGCCTCCATGCCGAGCAGCAGATTTTCCTTGACCGTCACCTGGGGAATGATGTCCCTGCCCTGGGAGACATAGCCGATACCCGCCCGGGCCCGCTTGTAGGGCGGTTGGGTGGTGAGCTGGCCGTCCTGGTAATTGATCGTGCCGGATCTCTGCTGCAGTAGGCCGATGACGGTCTTGAGGAAGGTGGTCTTGCCGACGCCATTACGGCCGATCAGGCAAACCATCTTGCCTTCATGGATGGTCAGGTCAACGTTACGGAGAATGTGACTTTCTCCGTAATAGACATTGAGGTCGGAGACCTGGAGCAGGGTTTGCGGGCTGGTGGGGGACATGGGGTCAGTGGGTAATGGACGGAAAGCAATTACTGTTCAGGTGGCCCCAAGTAGACCTCGATCACCCGCGGGTCGGATTTCACCTTCTCCAACGGCCCCTCCGTGAGCACCTGTCCCTGGTGCAGAACGGTGACGTCGAAACCCAGGTCGCGGATGAACTCCATATCGTGCTCAATCACCACAACGGTGTGGTCACCGGCAAGCGACTTGATCAGCTCGGCCGTGCGCAGGGTTTCCTCATCGGTGAGACCAGCGACGGGCTCATCCAGCAGCAGCACTTCGGGGGACTGGGCTACGAGCGAGGCGATCGCCAGCCACTGCTTCTGACCGTGGGAGAGGGAGCCGGCCTTGACGTTGGCAAACGGGGTGAGACCTACGTAATTCATGATCCGATGAACTTCATCCTTCGATGACTGGGGTAATTTTGAGCCCAGCAGGCTGAAGGCGTTCTTATCCGGCGAGGCGGACAATTCCAGGTTTCGCAGGACGCTGAGATTCTCAAAAACGCGCGGCGTCTGAAACTTACGGCCGATGCCACACCGTGAGATCTGCTGTTCGGAGACGCCGAGCAAGGACTTCCCCTTAAAGGTCACCGTTCCTTTCGTGGGCCGCACCTTGCCTGTGATGACATCCAGAAAAGTGGTCTTGCCGGCGCCGTTGGGGCCGATGATCGACTTCAGCTCACCCTTATAGAGCTTCAGGCTGAGGTCTGTGAGGGCATAAAAGCCATCGAAACTCACGCTAACGTCATTGAGCTCGAGTAGAGGTTCTGACATGGATATCGAAAGGGTGCAAAATCGAAAAAGCGGTCACAGCAGACATGCCAGGACAAGTGCCCTGGAGGACTAATCCACCGGAATGACCTCCTTGTCCAGCTGTGGGTAGGTATTGGACTTCTTGGCGATGCCGAAGGCGGCCAGGAAGGTGGTTAAGCCTCCTTTGGTGATCCAGCCGTAGATGCCATCGGGCATCAGAACCACGACGAAGATGAACAGGGCACCCTGCACGAACAGCCAGGCCTCCGGCAGCGCTTCGCTGACCAAGCTGCGCAGATAATTCACTACGACGGCACCGATGATCGGACCCACGAGGGTGCCCCTACCACCCACCGCCACCCAGATCACCATCTCGATCGAGAAAGCGATCGACATGTACTGGGGCGACACGATGCCGGATTGGACCGTGTAAAGTGCACCAGAGATGCCGCAGAGAGCCCCAGCCACCAGAAAGACGATCGTCTTGAAGGGAACGGGGTTGAACCCGGCGAAGCGCAGGCGACTCTCATCGTCACGGATAGCGATCAGGGCATCGCCGAAGCGACCGCTTGTGAAGTAACGGCAGACAAGGAAGGCCAGGGGCAGCAGGACCACGGTCAGGCGGTAGAACCACACCTGCATCTCGGGAGATCCCACCAGCTGGCCGAACAACTCGGTGGTGCTGGTCTTGAGGCCGTTGGTGCCGTCAAAGAGCTTCTGTTGTCCGTTGAAGAAGTGGAAGAAGACCATCAAAGCCGCCTGGGTGATGATCGAGAAATACACCCCTTTGATGCGGTTTCTGAAGATCAGCCAACCCACCACACCTGCTACCGCTGCGGGAATCACCCAGAGGGCAATCAGCGTAAAGATCGGAGACCAGAAGGGTTGCCAGAAGAAGGGTAGTTGGGCGACGCCATAGTTCTCGAAGAACTTGGGAATGCCATTGCCACCCGCCAGGCTCTTGGTGTTGAGCATCAGGTTCATGGCCACGGCGTAGCCCCCCAACGCAAAGAAGATGCCCTGCCCCAGGCTCAACAGACCGGTGTACCCCCAGATCAGGTCGATCGCCAGCGCCGTGATCGACAGCGCAAAGTAGCGGCCGAAGAGGTTGAGCCGGAAGTCGTCAAGCGCCGCCGGAAGAATGAACAGGGCGATCGCCAGCAGAATCCAGGGGACGAGTCGTTGGAAAAGTTTCACAGGTTGGGCTCCTGGTCGGGAGATGGAACGGGAATCTGCGGAGGGTTGACATGATCGGGTCAGGCATCGACCGAGCGACCCTTCTGGGGGAACATTCCGTTGGGACGGAATTGGAGAAATACGATGATGAAGATGAACACCAGCACCAGGGACATGCTGGTGGTAGCGAAGA
>JBILDB010000014.1:0-16786 GCA_044352805.1 Cyanobium sp. | reverse complement strand
GCACACCGGGCAACCGGCACATGGTCCTATGCCAACGGGGCAATTGTCACCGGGACCAAAGCTCCTTAGGGTGGCCAGCAGACCATCTGGCCCACGGCGTGCGATTCCACATTCAGCAGGAAAGCGACATCCCGGCTTCGACGCAGCTGTACAACCAGATCTGCTTCGCCATTGCCGCCCGTCACTACCCCCCGGGGCACCGGCTGCCAAGCACCCGCCAGCTAGCCATGCAG
The DNA here is from genome assembly GCA_044352805.1 of Cyanobium sp. GTDB lineage: Bacteria > Cyanobacteriota > Cyanobacteriia > PCC-6307 > Cyanobiaceae > Cyanobium. Next base: position 16,553 of record JBILDB010000014.1, on the reverse strand, counting down.
ACCGGCCTGCACCGCAACACCATCAGCAAGGTCTATCGCCAACTGGAGACCGATGGTGTCGTCGAAGCCATGGCCGGATCGGGCATCTATGTGCGTGACCAGCAAAAACCACGGGAAATCAAGCCGCCGCCGGGCCTGCGCAGCAAGGCCCTGCCCGATATTGATCGGGAGGTGCGGCAGAGCATCGATGGCCTGCTCAACGCCGGATGCACCCTGCAGCAGGCCCGCGAACTGCTGACCCGGGAAGTGGATTGGCGACTGCGTTGCGGCGCCAGGGTGCTGGTGTCGACCCCACGGGAAGACATCGGCGCCTCGATGCTGATTGCCGAGGAGCTGGAACCGAACCTGGACGTGCCCGTGGAAGTGGTGCCCATGGAAGAGCTGGAAGCCGTGCTGGAAAGCTCCAGCAAGGGCACCGTGGTGACAAGCCGCTATTTCCTGCAGCCTGTGGAGGAGATCGCCCAGCGCCACGGGGTACGCGCCGTGCCGGTGGATCTCAACGATTTCCGCCACGAACTGGATTTGCTCAAGGAGCTGCGCTCTGGCAGTTGTGTGGGGCTGGTGAGCATCAGCCCAGGCATCCTGCGGGCCGCCGAGGTCATCCTGCACTCGATCCGGGGCAATGAGCTCCTGGTCATGACGGCCAATCCCGATACCAGTAGCCGGTTGCTCGCCCTGCTGCGGGCCGCCAGCCACGTGCTTTGTGATCGGCCCAGCTTGCCCTTGGTGGAACAGACCCTGCGGCAGAATCGGGCCCAGTTGATGCGTCTACCCGTGGTGCACTGTGCCCGCAGCTACCTGGGCACAGCCACCATCGACCAGCTGCGCAAGGAGATCGGCCTCCTGGCGGTCTGATGCGCTCTTTCACCACCATCCTCCAGGCGATGGCGGCCGATCTGGCCATCATCAAGGAAAGGGATCCCGCAGCCCGCAGCACCCTGGAGATCCTGCTTTGCTACCCGGGCTTCCATGCCTTGGTCATGCATCGCATCAGCCACTGTCTGTGGCGATTGCGTGTTCCCCTGCTGCCACGGCTGCTGAGCCAGGTGGGAAGGCTGTTCACCGGCATCGAAATCCACCCAGGCGCCCGCATTGGCCGTGGCGTCTTCATCGACCATGGCATGGGGGTGGTGATTGGCGAGACTGCGGTCATCGGCGACCACTGCCTGCTGTACCAGGGGGTGACCCTGGGCGGTACCGGCAAACAGCACGGCAAACGTCACCCAACCCTCAAGGAGAACGTGGTGGTCGGTGCGGGTGCCAAGGTCCTGGGGGCGATCACCGTGGGGGCCAACACCCGCATTGGCGCCGGCTCCGTGCTGCTGCGAGATGTCGCCTCCGACAGCACCGTGGTGGGCATCCCTGGACGCGTTATTCACCAATCCGGTGTGCGCATTGATCCCCTGGCCCACTCGGCCCTTCCCGATGCGGAAGCCAGGGTGATCCGCAACCTGATGGAACGCATCGACAACCTCGAAAGCCAGGTCAGCCAGTTGCAGGGTTGCCTGCGGGAGGTGGCGGCGGGGCGCCCCCTACTGGAGGCCTGCGCTGGAAAAGCGCAAAACCTGCGTGATCGAGAAATCCTGGAATTTCTAGGTGAGGGCATACCTCCACAATCCACCGCGAGCTGACCAACCCGACGAACACCCTTTAACGTTGCCTTTTGCCCGTGCGAAGCAAAGCACCATGGCCCATCTGCTGATTACCGGCGGGGCTGGCTTCATCGGCAGCCACGCCTGTCTGACGCTGTTGGAGGCGGGCCACTCGCTGGTGGTGGTCGACAACTTTGAGGGCAGCTCAGCGGAACCCCTGCAGCAAGTGGCCGCCCTGGCTGGTCTTGGTCCTCTGGAACGGCTGTCTGCGTCAAACTGGGGCACAGCGGACGAGCCCCGACGACTGCTGGTTCTGCAGGGGGATATCCGCTCCAGTGGCGATTTGGACAGGGCCTTCAAAGCCTCCAGCACAGCCGTGGTGGAGGCGGTGCTGCATTTCGCCGGCTTGAAGGCGGTAGCTGAATCCGTGGCCGAACCACTGCACTACTGGGATACCAACGTGGCTGGCAGCCGCTGCCTGCTCCAGGCCATGGCCCGTCACAACTGCCGGACGTTGGTGTTCAGCAGCAGTGCCACCCTCTACGGCTTGCCTGACTCGGTGCCGATTACGGAAAGTGCGCCGGTGCGACCGATCAACCCATACGGACACACCAAAGCGGCCGTGGAGCAGATGCTGGCGGACTTAGCGGCCAGTCAAGCCGGCTGGCGCCTGGCCAGGCTGCGTTACTTCAATCCCGTCGGCGCCCATCCCAGCGGCCGCATCGGCGAAGCCCCCCTCGGGCAGCCCAGCAACCTCTTTCCCCTGATCAACCTGGTGGCCCAAGGGCAAAAACCGTGCTTGAGGGTTTATGGCAGGGACTGGCCCACGGCCGATGGCACAGGAGTCAGGGATTACATCCATGTCATGGATCTGGCCGAAGGCCACCGGGCGGCTGTGCACAGACTGCTCAACACCCCCCCCCAACTCCTCACCCTGAATCTGGGGAGTGGCCAGGGCCATTCGGTGCTCGAATTGGTGCGGGTCTTTGAGAAGGTGACCGGCCGGCCGGTGCCCTGGGAAGCTGCCGATCGGCGCCCTGGCGACAGTGCCTGCAGCATCGCCGACCCCTCCTTGGCCAAAAAGGTCCTCGGCTGGGCCACGACCCGTAGCCTGGAGGACATGTGCCGAGACGGTTGGAGGTGGCAGGGCACCCACCCCCATGGCTACAAAAAGAGCGGCGAAACGGTTGGGACCTGAATTCAGGCGGAGGTCACCTCCTGGGGAACCTGGGGTTGGAACATGAACATCGAATAAATAACGTTGCGACGCATCTGAGTCATCATCTCAAGGAACATATCATAGCCTTCATTCTTGTATTCAATCAGCGGATCCTTCTGGCCGTAGCCCCGCAGCCCGACAGATTCACGCAAGGAATCCATTGCCTGCAGATGCTCGCGCCAGAGGGTATCGATTTGCTGGAGCACAAAAAATCGTTCAGCTTCGCGCATCAGGCCCGGACGCACCTGATCCACCTGGCCTTCCTTGATGTCATAGGCATTACGCAACTGCTCCTGCAGAAAGGCCTTGAGTTCATCGATGGAAAGTCCCTGAAGTTGCTCGGGCTGCAGATCCTGGAGCAGATAGATAAATTCTTTAACCTTGTCCAGAAGGCGGGTCATGTCCCATTCTTCCGGGGGCAGATCGGGATTTACATAGGCATCGACAATTTCATTGACAGTCTTTTCGCCAAATTCAATGACTTGTGACTTGAGCTCCTTACCCTCAAGCACCCTACGCCGCACACCATAAACGGCCTTGCGCTGATTATTCATCACCTCATCGTATTCAAAAACCTGCTTGCGAATGTCGTAGTAATAGGTTTCGACCTTCTTCTGGGCCCCTTCCAGGGAACGGGTCAGCATGCCGGATTCAATGGGCATGTCCTCCTCAACCCGGAAGGCGTTCATGAGTCCGGCCACCCGCTCTCCGCCAAAAATTCGCAGCAGGTTGTCCTCCAACGAAAGGAAAAAACGCGTACTGCCTGGGTCCCCCTGACGACCGGCCCTACCCCGTAACTGATTGTCCACGCGTCGGGACTCATGGCGTTCGGTGCCGATGACATGCAAACCGCCAGCCCCACGGACCTGCTCCTCCTCCTGGCGCACGACCAAGTCGTATTCAGCCTTGACGCGGCCGATCATCTCGCGCATCCAGGTGATTTCCGGATTGTCCGAGGGGGCCTTTTCAGCCGCCTGGGCAATGCGATCTTCGAGTTCGAGCACCGTGAGGCTGCGCTCACCCCAGGTCTTGACGAGGTGGCTGGCCAATGCAGAGAGATCATGCTCGGTCTCGGCTGAGAGGGCACAGGGGAAAAGGGTGCCCAAGGCCCTGGCCTCGCTGGGGGGCAGGGCAGCGGCCAGGGCAGCCTCGGCCCCAAAGCCAGCGGCGGGCGAGGCCGAAGCGGGCAAGGGCACGGGGGGCAGGTTGCTGGCGTCTGGTCGAACCAGCCGGTTCAGTAACACCTCGCGCAACTTGAGACGGGCCATGTAATCGCTGTTGCCACCAAGAATGATGTCCGTACCCCGTCCAGCCATGTTTGTGGCGATGGTGACGGCTCCGGCACGACCGGCCTGGGCAACGATTTCAGCCTCCCGCTCGACATTCTCGGGTTTGGCATTAAGCAAGTTGTGGGGAATCTGCTGCTCAGCCAGCAGGCTGGAGAGCAATTCAGACTTCTCGACGCTGGTGGTTCCCACCAGAACAGGGCGGCCGCCCCGGTGAATTTCGGCCGTTTCCAGGGCCACCGCACGCCACTTGGCTGGCTCAGATTTGTACACCTGATCGGTCCAATCGGAGCGGGAGCGAGACCGGTTGGTGGGCACCACGGCCACCTCGAGCTTATAGGTTTTTTCAAATTCCACTTCTTCGGTCTTGGCGGTGCCGGTCATGCCGGCAAGACGCGGATAGAGCAGAAAAAAGTTTTGATAGGTAATGCTGGCCAGGGTCTGGGTTTCGGGTTGGATAGGTAGCTGCTCTTTGGCTTCAATCGCCTGATGCAAACCATCACTCCAGCGGCGACCAGGCATGACCCTGCCAGTAAATTCATCGACGATCACCGCATCGGTGCCGCGAACGATGTAGTTGACATCGTTAACGAAAAGCTCCTTGGCTTTTAGAGCATTGTTGATAAAATGGGCCCAGGGATCCTTCGGATCAAATAGATCTTGCACCCCCAGCAACTGCTCGGCCCTGGCATAGCCCTCATCAGTAAGCGTAACGTTTCGCTGTTTCTCATCCACTTCATAATCACCCTCTGGATCAATACCGTCCTTACCCATTTCGGCAGAACGAATCAACTGACTGGCAATTTCCGCTGCTGCTCGATACTTCTCTTGGGGGCGTTCAACCTGTCCAGAAATAATTAGAGGCGTACGAGCTTCATCGACAAGAATCGAATCGACTTCGTCAATAATGCAAAAATGGAAATCGCGCTGCACCACTTCGGCGATGTCATTCGCCATGTTGTCGCGCAGGTAATCAAAGCCCAGCTCTGAGTTCGTGGCGTAGGTGATGTCGCAGCCATAGTTGCGCTGCCGCTCAGCCGGCGGCATTTCCTGCTGGATCAACCCGACGGAAAGCCCCAGGAAACGGTGCACCTGGCCCATCCACTCGGCGTCGCGGCGGGCCAGGTAATCATTCACCGTGACCACATGAACCCCGCGCCCCGTCAGGGCATTGAGGTAGGCGGGCAGGGTGGCCACGAGGGTCTTGCCTTCACCGGTCTTCATCTCGGCAATCTGGCCGTCGTGCAGCACCATGCCGCCAATCAGCTGGACATCAAAATGGCGCATGCCAAGCACCCGCTTGCCAGCCTCGCGGACCACCGCGAAAGCCTGGGGCAGCAGTTCGTCCAGCAATTTGCGCTCTCGGTTGGCTCTGGCTTCTGGAGTGCCACCGAGGCTGCGGGCCTGATCAAGCTTGGCGCGAAATTCGGCGGTCAATCCCCGCAACTGGTCATCGCTGAGGGGAGTGATCTCCTCCTCAAGCAGGTTGATGTCGGAAACAATCGGCTGGTAGCGCTTCAGCTTGCGGGTATTGGGATCACCCAGCAGCAGCTTGAGCATGTGAAACAACCAACCTTGGCTAGGCATTCTACCATCGTCAAAACACTGGCGTTGACTTGAAAAGGCTGATAGAGCAAGGGGTCCCGTCCAGATTGGATCGGGAAACCGCCTCGGCGCCTCACTTCAGGCTTGGCGCCGCCGGGTCACACACTTACCTGGTCAGGGGTATCGCCCTGGCCCTTGGCGTCGCGAAAAGCCAAGATTCAGATCACGAAGGATTGTAATTACCCCTGTGATGGGGATCTGATTCGACAGGGAAATTAAATCCTTAACATTGACATAGGCCTGGGGGCAATCCTTTCCATACTCGAAAAGAAGAAGCCTGTTCTCAAGCGAGGTCTAAGTCGATTTTATGAGCATCATTTCGGCAGCTTCTTGATCAGGGCTATGTATATAAGCGGAAAAGCAACGCAGGACTTAAATGGATGCAAACGCTGATCTTATATAAAATGCATGTGCTTAAACAGCTTTTTAATCTCAGCAATGAGGAGCTTGAATCCAAGGTAAATAACAGGTGCACCTTCTTTCTTTAACATACTTCGCTATCTCCGGCGCTCAACATATATATAATAGCGACCATCTTGATCACGCCCGGCAATTTTCACAGTCAAGCCACTTTCATCAATAATTAGCGCAAGATTTTGTCACTCTGCCGCGTCATTGACGGCTTTCCGTGTCGACAGACTCCTAAAGGGTATGATTATTCGCGGTGGCCTTAAGGAAACTTCGAATTATACCAGCAACTCTTACTTCTGCGGGCAATTTCCCTTTCAGTCATTAATCTGGAAGGCTAGCCGCGACGCGCCAGGATCAATTTCACAAGACTTGCTTAGGGCCTGCTGAGGGCAGCCGCAAAGAAGCTATATTGCAATGGCTTATGTCCGGTCTATTCTAACCCTATTGGGAGAATAACGCTGAACCGGCCCAACCTCTCTCCTGTGTCCAGTCCCAGGGTTCCTATCCCATCGAAACCAATCCAGTCGAATGACGGCAGCGCTCCCCAGCCATGGCAAGACTGCATGCCAGACCCAATCCGGCTAGTGCGCCACGGCAGACTAGCCCTGCTCCTGCTGCTCAGAATCGACCAGGTTCAATCCCTTTTCAATGCCAACAGCTTCTGGGCCCAAGGTCGCAATCGCAGGGACTTGATGCGGATGGTGCTGGGAAGCTGCAGTGTTGTGAGCGCCTGGCAGGCTGGTCGGCTCGTGGGCTTCGGTCGGGCTACCAGCGATGGCGTTTATCGGGCGGTTCTGTGGGATGTGGTTGTGGCGGCCGAGCACCAGGGCCAGGGCCTTGGGCGCAGAATCGTTGAGTCTCTGATGTCGTATCCGGTTGTGGGCGCCGCAGAACGGGTGTACCTGATGACGACAAACAGCAGTGGCTTCTACGAAAAGCTGGGATTCCAAGGGCAACATGGCCAGCAACTACTGGTACTGCATCGCAAGCCCTACGCGCCAGAAAATCAGTGACCTTGAAATGTGACGTCTGAAAAGCGGATGAAGAGATTCGAACTCTCGACCCTCTCCTTGGCAAGGAGATGCTCTACCACTGAGCTACATCCGCAGATAAACCCGCGACCGCCGGACCTGCCGACCAACACACTATGCACCATAGGGGGGGGCGGTCGTCAAGGAGGGGCCCTGAGCCTGCTGCGGTCCCTCGCGGTGGCTCGCCCCTCAGCAGCGGAGAACCTTCCCGAGCGCTGAGCCGCTTGAGGCTGCACAGGTTGACCATTACGCAGGCTGGCTTGGCGGTTACGGGCTCTGTTAAATTGCCAATACAGGTTGTAGCCTGAGCGGGTGTTATCGAAAACTTTCCTGCAAGGGCTATGGGCGCAGATGGCGGCTAAGGTCTTGCGGAGCTTATCTGCTCTAAGAACCTACTCGCCTTAGAGAGTCCATGGGGGCGGTTAGTGACTAACAACCAGGGTGTTCAACAGGACGTGAAACGACAGGGGACTATGCTAAAAACTTTATTAGCGGTTACAGCTTGCAAACCACCAGCACTCCGATCAGGCACCGGTTGTTATTGCGAGCATCAACCACGCCAGGCGCTATCTGACCCAGCTAGACACCGTGGCAGCAGTGACACTCGCCAAACTGGTTGGAACCAGCGCGGTTGTGGGCTTGCCCAAGTGGGTTCTTCGGCCTTTGGGGGCCTGATCAATCACCTGTCAGCTTCTGACCTGTGGTGTGCGGAGGCTGATGAGATTTCTAAATGGGGGGAGCGACTTGAACGCATTGAAACTGAAATCAGCCCCATGCAATCTTGTATAAGCCATCTTGATGTTGCAAAGCTATTTCGCGAACAGTATCAGATTTACTCACGGAGCCTAAGAGAGTATGAAATCCCAGGCTTTCTTGAGTAATCAGAAAATGATCAAGTTTAGCAGAACTCCAATGCTGCAATTTATAAAGACTGGCATGCAACACCGCAACCTAATCTTAAAATTGATTGAAAGAGAAATTTTAGGCAGATATCGAGGCTCTCTTTTTGGCATTTTTTGGTCTTTTCTACAGCCACTATTAATGCTGGCTGTATACACCCTTGTGTTCTCAACTGTCTTCAAAACACGTTGGCCAGGAATCGTAGACCAAGGGCCAATTGGATTCGCAATCAATCTATTCTCGGGATTGATTGTTTTCAACCTTATCTCCGAGTGTCTTACAAAGGCACCAGGCCTTGTGCTGGCAAATCCCAGCTATGTCAAAAAAGTTGTTTTCCCGCTGGAGGTTCTGGGTTATGTTACCGTTGGTTGCGCATTATTTCACGGCTTAATAAGTATTTTAGTTCTCATGGTTTTTCAGATTATTGCAAACGGAAAAATATACATAACCATATGGTTGCTACCTATTACCTGGATACCGCTGTTGCTACTGGCACTCGCAAGTACCTGGATATTTTCTGCAATGGGTGTTTATGTTAGAGATATCGGCCAAGCAATTGGGGCTTTCGTTAGCATGTTGATGTTCATTTCTCCAATCTTTTTTCCCCTTGCTGCATTGCCTGCACGATGGCAATCGATTCTCGCCTTCAATCCGATTGCGCCAATTATTGAACAGACAAGGGCAGTTACCGTTTTAGGTCAATACCCTAAATTAATGTACATTTTTGCTGGAATTAGTTTAGGATTAATGCTTTGCGAAATCTCATACAAATTTTTCATGAAGGCAAAGAGAGGTTTTGCGGATGTCATGTGACCGGCCAGCAATGTCATCCAACCTGAAATCAAGAGAAGCCTTGCAAAAACCCGATTCGAGTGAATCAATCATAAAAGTAACGAATCTTGGCAAGAGGTATTGCATGTATGAGAAACCCCTTGACAGGTTAAAACAAGCATTATTTGGAGAACGGCGAATATATTACCGGGAATTTTGGGCCTTGAGAAATATAAACTTTGAAATCAGTAGAGGAGAAACAATCGGAGTCATTGGTAGAAATGGAAGCGGCAAAAGTACCTTACTGCAATTGATCTGCAAAACATTGGAACCTTCCGAAGGCTCCTTGATCGCCAACGGCAGGGTAGCGGCTTTGCTAGAATTAGGAAGTGGATTTAACCCAGAGTTTTCGGGGCTGGAAAATGTCTACATGAACGCCACTCTTCTTGGGCTAAAGCAAGTCGAAATCGAGAACCAGCTTGACAAGATTTTAAGCTTTGCTGATATTGGTGACTTTATAAATCAACCAACAAAATCCTATTCTAGTGGTATGCAGCTAAGACTCGCCTTCGCTGTCCTGGCTCATGTGAATGCAGATATCCTGATTTGTGATGAGGCCTTGGCTGTCGGAGATGCTGTGTTTACGCAACGTTGCATGCGGTTCATCAAAAAATTCCAAGAACGTGGCACACTACTGTTTGTCAGTCACGACCCAAACTCTGTAGCAGCCCTAACAGAAAGATGCATTTGGATTAACAAAGGAGCTCTAATGTACGATGGAAAAACTCGGATAGGATTGCAAAAGTATTCTGATTATTGTCAAGAAGAATCAGGCTTCAGATTAAACCCAAACAAAAGAAATCAGTTGCAATCTTCAAGCTCAGCAACTGTCATGGCAAGCATAGACAAAAATGAGCCCCATAAAGTTAATATATATCCTACTTACAACAAGCCTTTGACCCTGGATAATATTTTTGGTTCAAAATTTACTCAAGACTGGGACGCATGCATTGCCCAGTCAGCTAAAGCAATAGTGCCTGCCCAAGACGATTATCAAAACATTGGTCATTACGATGGTATGGCCATGATTACAGGATGGAAACTTATTGACGAGACACTTGGAGAAACCTCAATCCCAAGCGGGGGAGAGGCAGTCGACATAATAATTCGATGCAAGGCACTGTCGGATCTACTCTCTCCGCTAGTGGGTTTTCAGGTAGTTGATAAAAGAGGACAGATCATATTTGGCGACAATTCATATGATGACAGCGAGGAGGAACCTAGGTCTATACTGGCTAATGGGGAGTTCTACGCTGCCTTTAGAGTTATATGGCCTTTCCTTGCCCCTGGCGAATATACAATAAATCTGGCCGTTTCTACCGGTACTTTCGCAGTTCATTTGAATCATCATTGGATAAATGAGGCTATAGTCATCAAAGCAATAGAGTCGACAAGGAAAGTGAACGGACTCTTTGCGCCACCGATTGAAAAAAAGCAGTTGAAAGAGATTAACTAGCATGAACAACAGTTCTATGGATGAAGATTATTATTTGAAATTTGAGAACACTTTTCGTGGCTCAAGAACAGAAATTATCGAAAGGTTGAAAATTTACTTACCATTGTTAACCGCAGCAAAGCAAACATCTGCAGAGCAAATCAATGGTATTGATATCGGTTGTGGACGCGGTGAATGGCTTGAGCTCTGCAATCAAAATAATGTAAAAATGATTGGTATAGATCTCAATGCCGGCATGGTTCAATTTTGCAAAGAGCAGGGTTGGCCTGCAATCCAAGAAGATGCCAAAACCTATCTAGAACGTCAGCCTGATAATTCTTGCGCTATAATTAGCTTATTTCATGTAATAGAACATTTAGAGCATGAGTATCTGCTAGAACTTATTGGTCATACCCTGCGGGTGTTGGCACCTTCAGGCATACTTTTGATGGAAACTCCTAGCTCCGATAATCTTATTGTTGCCAGTCGGGGATTTTATGCTGATCCAACTCATCTACGCCCCATACACCCAGATACAACCTGCTTCGAACTAATGCATCTTGGATATTCATGGGCCAAGCCATTTTATATCAATGGGCATAATTTATACCGTGAATCTGATCCCTTAGGACTGACCAGCTTGCTTGCTGGCACAGCCCATGATGTAGTGATCATTGCCCAAAAACCAGGTCTTGATGGGCATCTTCAACCAGAAGGTAGTTGGAGCAAAGTGCTAAATGAGACAGAGACAACAATGCAAGCTGCTACTCGGATTGATTCCGAACAGCAAAAGAGATATCTTCAATTAACCGATAGATGCAACCAGATCGAAGCGATGGCTCAGGCCGCCATAGACAGTGCTGAATTAGCCCATAAGAAAGCTACAGAATTGTACAATAGTCCTATTTGGAAAGCCGCAGGCCCACTTCGCCGACTGATTAGAAGTGTTCGCGCGATAAAAGCGGCAATATTAAAATAAATCTACAATAATACCAAGCGCCACCAACCCTGGGACAACCAAATTATTCTATGTAGATTATCCGAACCAGCAATTTCTTTGGCAAACGATGAATTAAGGATAAAAATCTTACGGAATAGATTTTGACGTGGACCCCAAAATCTTATCCAGCCCTTCTGAAAGCTTCCCTATCGGCCAGACTTGGCCAGGAGAAGCCCCATGAAACGCAAACGCCACAATCCCGAGCAGATCATCTGCTAGCTGCGCAGTGCCGAGCAGTTGCTCAACCAAGGCCAAACAGTTGCCGATATAGTTCGAGCTCTGGAGGTATCTGCTGCCACCTACCACCGTTGGCAGCATCTCTACGGCGGCATGTAGACGAAGTCGGCCGTAGGCCATAATCCACGGAAGCCAAGCGTCTCAAGGAGCTGGAACAGGAGAACTCTCGGCTGTAGCGTTTACTTGCCGAGGCAGAACTCGACAAGGCCATGTGGGTATCGACGCCGATTACGACGTCTGGATGGTCAGCCCCCTCGGGCCGTGTCAGTGTTGCTGATGCCATCGCTGCTTGATGATGATGGGGAAGAGCGATCAGCAAGGGAGCCAGACAGGACTGTGATGGGGCCTCTCGACCAGGCTCGTATCAGGTCACGACACTCCTCTGCTGGTCGGCACCATCCACCCAGAGCGACAAATCAGAGAAAGAGCACCAACAGGCGTTGGGCCTGCCAGGAAACGAGTCAGCTCTGTAGGACGAGGTTCCTTGAATCATCACAGCCAGGAAAGTTGACGCCTCTCGATCCCGACCATTTTCACCACCAGGGGGCTTGATGGAGCCATTCAATGCGTCGTTACAGCGAGACCGTAAAAGATGTCAGGGGACACGGATTCACAAAGTAAGCGCAACAGGCAGCACATCGAGCACACCCCACCTCAGGCCGAGGCTAGCCAGACCAGCTTGCTGGCAGAGGGGGCGTCATGAAACGATGCCTTCCTAATGAGCTTAAAGGAGTAACTCAGTCAACCGCTTCGCGGAAGACAGTGTTTACATCCTGGGGCCTAAGCCCTTTTCCCCTCAAGGATCCTCGCTTTAGTCAAGAATCACGATCGATAACAGATCCAGCTCATCGACTAGATCGAGCAGGTAATACACATATGGCTAACCGAATGCCGGTAACTCGAAGGGCGAACAAAAGGGTCGTATTCCATGGAATTCTTAAACACACAGCTGAATATTGCGCAACCCCCTTTCTATAATGGCATACCAATTGTTGGCACTGGGATCTGGGCAGAATCACTGGCGTCTGAGGAACGGTGCTGGGAGGATCTACGCTCAACAAATTCAGTGGGTGACATTCGTACGCTTCAACTGGCTTTGCATATCGGGGTTCAAGCGACCTGGGATTTACAAATGACAACAAACAAAATCATCCTTTATCAGGTTTGGGCCTCTGATACAATGATTGCAGAATACGGATGTGATCCCTGTCTAACTTAGCCAAACCGTGCCTTGCGGTAGCCCCCCCCAAGCCTGTGCTCGATCACGTCTGGATAGACTTGCTACCGATGTTACCTGGCGGCGCCAACGGCGGCGCCAAACCCTTTATCTTTGATTTACTGCAGCGGCTGGCAGCGCGTCAGCCCCAAGTTCGCTTTACAGCCGTGTGCCAGTCCGATGCGGCGCACGAGCTACGGGCTATTGAGACAAACAATTTAAAATTACATGTTCAGGAGACTGCGATCCTAGATGGGGGTTCAGACAGAAAGCGTTGGCTAGGTTCTCGTCGCCTGGCAAAACTTAAACGCCGCCTGGTCGGCGGAGCCGATCGCAAAATTCCCCAGGCCCAGCTTCTCTTCTGCCCCTTCGGCGTGCCTCTGATCCAACGGCCAGCCCTGGCTATTGTCTGTACCTTCTACGACCTGCAGGTGGAGGCCTACCCTAACTTCTTTCCGCCTGAGGTACAGCGTGAACGGCTGGGCCACTTTCGCCGCATGGTGAGCTGTGCCACCAGGATTGCCGCCATCTCGGAGTTCTCCCGCGAGCTAGCCATCACCAAGGGGGTGGAGCAGCAGCTGATTCGCGCCATTGCGATCCAGATCACCCCCCGGCCAGTCAGCGTTCCGGGCGATTCCTCCGACGCGACGCCGCCGCTAGGGTTGGACCATCGTGGATACCTACTCTATCCGGCCAATCTGTGGAAGCACAAAAACCATGAATTACTTTTCACCGCCTTCGCGATGGCACGCCAGCAGGGTATAAATCCCAACCTAAAGCTTGTCTGCAGCGGTGATGGGTTCGAGCGGCTCCAGGAGCTGCGCAAGGTGGCCTCCGGCCTCGGGCTTGCCGATGCGGTGCTGTTACCAGGATTCGTCAGCGACGCCATCATGCAGGCCCTCTACCGTCATGCCCTGGCTGTTGTGTTCCCCTCCCTGTACGAGGGCTTCGGTATGCCGGTGATCGAAGCGATGGGACAAGGCCTTCCCGTGGCTTGCTCAAACAGCACCGCCCTGCAGGAAGTGGCCGGGTCGGCGGCCCTCCTTTTTCACCCCGGTTGCCCCCAGGAGATCGCCACGGCCCTGCATCGCCTCAGTGAAGACGGGGAGTTGCGAAACACGCTCATAGAGCGAGGCAAAGTACAAGCGCAGCGGTATCAGGATCCTGATGCCATGGCTGATCAATACTGGGATCTGTTCTGTGAGGCCTTTACCCCCTCCAAAGTGCGCTGATGAACCAGCCAGTCGTCAAGATCAGTGTGGTTACCCCCTCTTACAATCAGGGGGAATTCATTGGGCGTACCCTGGCCAGTGTCGCCAGCCAGAGCCATGCGGCCCATGAGCATCTCGTGTTCGATGGTGGTAGCAACGATGCCACTCTCGAAGTGCTGCGCCTTGCCGGGACCGGAGTTCAGTGGGTATCCCGACCAGACCGGGGGCAGGCCGACGCTGTGAATCAAGGATTGCTAGCGGCCAGCGGTGATGTGATTGGCTGGATCAACTCTGACGATATCTATTACCCCGACACCTTGGCGCGGGTCGCTGGCGCCTTCGAACGCCACCCGGAAATTGATGTTTTCTACGGTAAGGCAGATCATATCGATATCCATGATCAAGCCTTTGAATCCTATCCAACCAGCTTCTGGGATCCCAAGCTGCTTCGCCATACCTGCTTCATCTGTCAGCCGGCCTTGTTCTTCCGCCGTCGGGTGATTGAACGGGTGGGACTTTTGGACTCAAGCCTTAAATACTGTATGGATTACAACTACTGGCTGAGGTTATCAGACGCCGGATGTAGCTTCTCTTATCTTCCCCACAAGCTTGCTGGATCCAGGCTTTATGAGACGAACAAAACATTGCGGGATCGAGTTGCCGTTCATCGTGAAATTGCTGAAATGTTTAAGAAATATTATGGCAACGTACCCCTTCGCTGGGTTTATGCTTATGCCCATTACAGCACTGCGGCCCACATCAATCGCGATCAGAATCCACTGCGTTACAAGTTGGGTCTCTACATGCAGACGGTGCTTAATCAGTGGCGCTGGAACCAGCGATTCGGCCTCAGTGCTCTACTGCAACTAAGGCGCGACAGTCGCGGTCACCCTCAGCAGTAGGCGCCTGCCTCGCCATAGAGATCCAAAAGTTCATCAGTACTGCGCTGCCAGCTAAACGACTTGGAGCGTGCAACTGCTGCCCGTGAAAGACGCTCGCGTTGCTCAGGTTGACTGCTGATCATGTGGAGAGCCTGTACCCAGGCCCCCACATCATCTGGAGGAAGGAGTAGGCCGGCATCGGCTACTATTTCAGGCAACGAAGTGCGATCCGAGCACAGCACCGGTGCACCCATTCCCATGCCCTCCAGCACCGGCAGCCCAAAGCCCTCATAGTGGCTGGGATAGAGATTGACAAGACAGTTGCTGTAGAGCCAGGCCAATTCCGCTTCACTCACATAGCCCAGTAAGTGAATGTCAGACGACCAAGGCGATAACTGGCGATGGCTTTCGAAATGTTCCATCAACCAGCCCTTGCCTCCGGCCATCACTAGGGGCAGCGGAGCCCCACCAGAGGCACGGAACTGATTGTAAGCATCCAGCAGAAAGTGCTGATTTTTGCGCGGTTCGATCGTGCCAACGGAAAGAAGAAAGGGATTGCCCCGGCGGCACACCGCTGCATCGGGGGCAGTGGGCTTCACCTGGAAGCCTGGCTGCTCGAAACGAGATGCTGGATAAATAACCCGCACTTGGCGGGGATCAACGTGGGGAAAATGGCGCAGAAAGGACTGCCGCGAAGCCTGGGAGATGGCCACAAACCAAGTGGCGTTGAGAGCCGCCTGCAGAACACCGTGGAAGCAACCGATGCGGTTGACTTCGGTTGTCCACTCCGGATGATCGGCAAAACTCATGTCATACAATGTATAAATTATGCTGGGACTCACTTGCCAGGGTGGGCACCAGAAATTGTTGGCATGCAGGAGATCAAAACGATCCAGCAGCCCGCAGACTTGCTCGCGGTTCTGCCAGAAATCACTGGCCTGGCGCCTGCTGACCAGTCGAGGTCCGTAGCTCACTCCCTTGGAGCGATGTGGAAAGGCAGCAGCCATCAGGGGATCGTGAAAGAAATCACCAAATCCAGTTAGCAGGGTGAAGCTATGTCGTTGAGGTTCTGCAGCCAAGAGTCCATCAATCAAAGCGGCCGCATAAAATCCACAGCCGGCCTTGCTTGGTCCGGTCTGGCTCACATCAAAAGCGATCTTCACTGGTTGCTAGCGGGGGGGAGAAGGCGCCGTCCTGCGAGGACAGGAGGCTGAAATGGTTGGAGACGACGCCAAAGCTTGCGAGGATAGCGGCGCCAGTATGAATCTCTGATGCCAAGCTCGCGGTTGATGGCGTGCAGTTGCCGGCTGCCTCGCAGAATTGCAGCGAGTCCTGCCGTTGCCCCCCCCTCCGCCATCCCTACCAAATGACTAGTGCAAACGCTTACCCTCATAGCGAGATCAGGCCGCAAAAGCAAAGATTGCATCAACTTATAGTCTGCAGACAGACTGTAACGTTCATCAAATCCCTCAGTCCGGTAAAGGTCGGTTTGGGCAAAGAATCCAGGATGGGGATAATGCAGTCCTGATCTTAGGAGTCCTTGCCAATAGTTACGATCCCCCGGCAAGGGCTGAACGTCCCATGAGTGCCTCAGCGTGTAAGTAGGGCGGCGAAAATAGACAATTGAAGAAAGCAAAATCAATGCGCGCTGGTTGAGGCCATCACGAACAAGCGCGCAGTATCCTTTGGGATCAATTA
>JBILDB010000013.1:0-16820 GCA_044352805.1 Cyanobium sp. | reverse complement strand
CCATGGAGCCCAGGTGCACGGGGATATGGGGTGCATTGGCCACCAGGCCGCCGCTGCCATCGAAGAGGGCACAGGAGAAATCCAGCCGCTCTTTGATGTTCACCGAGCTGGCAGTCTGCCGCAGCCGCTCGCCCATCCGCTCGGCGATGGCGCTGAAGCGGTGTTGGAACAATTCCAGCTGCACCGGATCCACGCCCGTCGTCCCAGGGTCCTTTGGTTGCATCTCAGCGGATGCTGGGTTGGCGGCGGAGTTCGGGGGGAGGGATCCATCCCTTTGCAAAAGCAATTCGCCGGCGGCCAGCACTTGGGCGCTCCAGCCCCGGGCCAGAAAGATGGTGCCGGTGGCCTCAATGATCAAGGCCGGCCCCACCAGCACCTCGCCGCCGCGCAGACGCTGCCGGTGCCACAGGGGCACGGCCTGCCACCCGTGGGCTTCATAAAGTTCCACCGTTGTTGCGTCCTCATGGTCTGGCCCCGCGGCCAGTCCCAGCGCCCGATCCAGGGGCGGGGCGGGCCGCACCAGCTCAAGGCTGAGGCGTTCGAGCTGCAAAGGTTGCTGGGGTAGGAAGCCATAGCGCTGCCCATGGAGGGCGCCGAAGGCGTCGGCCATGGCGGCCGGTGGGCCCCAGGCCACCGGCAGGCTCGCGTCTGAGCCGAGCGTGCGCAGGTGGGCCGTCACCGTTTCTTGTATTGGGGCATCTGCAATCCCCTCAGAAGCAAACGAGCCATGGGCCGCGGCGCGCAAGGCGGCAACGGCGGTTGCGGCGGCGCCATCGCTGGATGCAAGAGGCAGCTCCAGCACCCGTTCGCGCAGCAGCCGTTCAGCGGCCAGCCCCAGGCCAAAGGCCGACAGCACCCCGGCCAAGGGATGCAGCAACACCCGCGACAGACCCAGGGCATCGGCCAGGCCGCAGACGTGCTGGCCGCTGGCGCCGCCGTAGCCGCACAGAACCGCGTGGTCGATGGCATGGCCCTTTTGCACCGACACCCGTTTGATCGCCTCGGCCATGCGGGCCGTGGCAATGGCGATAGCCCCCTCGGCCACCTGTTCGGGGCTGTGGCGGAGGCCACTGGCCACCTCCAGCTGCCGCGCCAATGCCGCCAGGACGTCTCGTGATGCCTGAGTATCGAGGGGCTTGTCTCCCTGGGGACCAAAGACCTGGGGGAAGAACGCCGGTTGCAGGCGGCCCAACACCACATTGGCGTCGGTGAGGGTGGCCGGCCCGCCGCGGCGGTAGGCGGCCGGTCCTGGATCGGCACCGGCGGAAGCCGGCCCCACCCGCAAGCGCCCGCCATCGAAATGGATCAGCGAGCCGCCGCCGGCGGCCACCGTATGGATGGCGACCATGGGTGCCAGCAAGGCAAAGCCGGCCACCTCGGCGCGCTGGCGCCGCTCGGGGATGAATACTTCGCCAGGGCTGCCGGCGGCGACGTGAAAGACATCGGTGGAGGTGCCGCCCATGTCAAAGCCCACCAGCGCCTGTCCGCCCAGGCCGGCGGCGGCCGCCGCCCCCAGGGCCCCCACCAGCCCCCCGGCGGGCCCGGAAAGAATCGTGTCTTTAGCCAGCAACTGGGCGGGATCAATCAAACCGCCGTTGGATTGCATCACCCGCAGGGGATTGGATGCCCCGAGATCGGCGCCCACCTGGGCCAGGTAGGACCGCAGCGGCAGAGCGACGAAGGCTTCGACCAGGGCGGTGTGGCCGCGGGGCACAAAACGGGGGCTGGGGCTCACCTGATGGGAAAGCACCACCTGCTCGAAACCGAAGCTCTGCAGCCATTCGCCCAGACGCAGTTCGTGCAGCGGTTGGCGGGTGGCATGGAGCAACACCACGGCGCAACTGCGGCAACCGGCCTGGCGGGCGGCCCGCACCGAAGCGGCCAGGGCGTCATCGAGGCGCAGGGGTTCGATTTCGAGCCCATCGGCCCCCAGGCGTCCGGCCACCTCCAGCACCTGCTGGTAGAGGGGGACGGGCCGGATCGGTTGCAGGGCAAAGAGGTCCGGACGGTGTTGATCGCCGATCAGCAGGGCATCGGCAAAACCTCTGTTCACCAGTAGCAGGGTGGGGGCGCCGCTGCGCTCGAGCAGGGCATTGGTGGCGACGGTGGTGCCCAGCCGCAGCTCCTGAATCAGACCAGGGGGTATGGCGGCGCCGACCTCAAGACCCAGCAGCTCGCGGATGGCCGCCACGGCCGGATCCCCCGGGAGCTGGGGTTGGACCGACAGCACCTTGCGCACCACCAGGGGGCCGTGGGGTGGCAAGGCAACCAGGTCGGTAAAAGTGCCGCCCCGATCGACCCAGAAACGCCAGCCGGCCTGCAAAGGGCAGTGACGCCCCTGGCGCCCTTGAGACTGGGTCGAAATTAGGGCCCCCTGCAACGGCGCAATCACTTCGGAAGGGACTGAAGGCCCCACCCGCAGCCATACTTCACAATCTGTTACAGTCTCTGCAACACCTCAAACCCCTTACAGGTTTACTGCCATGGATACCGACTACACCGCAGCCATCACCAGCGTGATCGCCCTCGTTCTGGTGCTGACCGGAATGGTCACTTTTGTGCTTACCCGCCCCAGCGACCTGGCCCCGAAGACCCGCTGATCGTTTCACCAAGCTTTCGAATCCTGAACACCGTTTAATTTCCAACCATTTTTGACACCATGACCAACACCCCCGCCAACGAAAAGGTTTTCAGCGGCAGCGAAGCCGAGATCCATATGGAACAACTCAAACGGGCTGAGCTATTCAATGGCCGCGCCGCCATGCTTGGCATCGTTATCGGCATCATCACCGAGGGCCTCACTGGAGCCGGCATCGCCCATCAGATCGGCTTGGGCCCCCTTGTTGATGGCTATGCAGCCTGCCATACCCAGTTTTTGCCGTTCTGTTTTTGAGCCTTGCTGCTATGGATAGGAGCAGGTTTGTGTGATTTGAGCTCTTGATAAGCTGTTTCGGTCAATCAAATCTGTTGTTTCAAGAAAGAAACCACTTCCATACGGGCATCAATTTCTTCATTAGTGCGGACATCTATACTGAGTGATTTATAATCATAGGTTAAGGTGGAGTGCTTATTTCCTTCTAGTTCCCGAACTATCAAACTTTGACCATTTGCAACTGGGCATTCGCCAAATGCCTGTTCTAGTTTGTTAAAACTGTGCCGCTTACATATCCTATCCTTTTCAAATCGTAGTGCCATGACCGGTCTGGCGATATCGCCATTTCTTGCTGCTGTTAGGGCAGGACCTGAGTAACTTGAAGAGGGCTGAGCCAGTACAGGGGCAGTGATTGGTGATCGGGTGCCATGATTATTGAGTAACAGTGCCAAAACCATGTTGCCTGTTAAACACATGCCAACGACTCCAACGCCATTATTGTTGGCGGCCTGGCTTTCGCGGGTGGCCAACTCTTGAATCAGATGTACAATCTTGGTGTCCTTGCCGAGCCAAAGATCCCTCAAATCTTTGCGAATACATATCTTGGCAAAGCCAAGCAACGCGTTGTCATCACCAGCCCTGCCAAACAACAAAGGTAAAATCACCTTAAATCCTGCCTTGACGAAATAGTCGCCAAGTTCAAAGGTTTTATCGGCTAGGCCTGGCAGCTCATGGAGCAGAATCAGGGCCGGTCCTTCACCCCTGACGAACAGTTCAATTTGGCCGTGATCTTTAGAAACAAACAATTCGGGCTTGAAATCCCAGTAATGGTTGGTGCTAGACATGGGGTTGATTGGTGAAATTTTGCACGAAAGTGGTGATTGAATGGCAATCTGGCTAATTCAATCTAACCGCGCCATGGTGTGGCCATCAACTCATCCTTCTAACGCCTGCCATTACCTGGCCCCAGAGGGTGACGTTGTTGGCTGGCTCCCCATCACAAGAGTCGGGTATCGAACGAGAATGCCTCCTCACTGAGGATGCGTACCCGCTGCATTTCTGGATGCCGTGGTTTGAGCTGGACGTTGCGTTCGACATTTATAACTGCTTACGGCACGTTCAAAGCTGCTGTGCGTCCGCTCGTGAGCCACGACGACCCGAGTGATTGGAGCGCTGTTGGAGCTGGCACCGAATGCCAGCCATCCGGCAGCGATACCAGTTCGAGGGCTTCTGTAGTCAGGTCATCAGGGAGTTCGATGGCGAGCAGCCTTAAATCGGTCGGAGCGGTGAGCGGATCGACATGGACAAGCACTTCAAGCGCCGCGAGCGCCGCAGAGCTGGCTGTGTAGACAATGGGATGGCCCTTGTTGTGCCAGCGTCCGGAGGTGTACATTCCGCCGATGCCATCAAGCGCTATATCTACGTAGGGCATGCGGCAGATCCGCCAAACGCGCATCAGCTAAAGATCCCGTAGTTGAGACACAGCAATACTTCTTCGACCTGACGAGTGCCGAAGAGCCGATCAGACTCCTGGGGGTTGAGGTGTCGCGCTTCCTTCCTACGGGCGACAGTTCGAGGAGGTATCCCGAAAATTGCAGTTAGATGCTGCGGAGAAATTTCAAGTTGCTTTGACAGCGCCAAAAACGCGGAGAAAGGCAGACCACTGCGGACGGCATCGCGAAGTTCGGCAAAACTGGTTGCTTGCAGGCGCAAGATTGAGGCCGATCCTCCAAGGCAGGGACTGGAGGAGACCGCTGCCGATGCGGTCTGGTTTGCCTATGGCAATGCTAGCGCAGCTATCTGGCCTTGCCAGGCAAGAGGCTCCCGGGAACGTGCAGCATTTGCACAACCCCTTTTGCTGAATATGGAACTTAGTCTTGTTGGTAGAGGGAGCCGATTTTGGCTTGGATAGCTTCTTCTGAGAAGCCTTGAACCTGGAGGAAGCTGATGTAGTTGTTGATTCCGGCTTCCAGATTGGGATGTCGATAACCCTGTTGCTTCAATGCGATCAGAATCCTTAAACTGCGGTGCATCAGCGGCTCTGCTTCTGCCAGACGATTCGTAACCCGCAGCAGACCTGCCAGGTTGTTTAGATTTCTTGCCACCGCAGGATGATCCTTGCCGTAGCTAGCCTCATCGATCTGCAGGGAACGGCGCATCATAGTCTCCGCATCTACCAGTCTATCGGTGGCCTGCAGCAGCCCCGCTAGGTTGTTTAGATCTAAGGCCACCCTTGGATGATCCTGGCCGTAGCTTTCCTCATCGATACGCAGGGAACGGCGCATTAGGGGCTCCGCTTCTAAAAGCCTATCGGTAGCCTGCAGCAGCCCCGCTAAGTTATTTAGATCTATAGCCACATCAGGATGATCCTTTCCGTAGTTGGCCTCGTCGATCCGTAGGGCTCGGCGCATCAGCGGCTCCGCTTCGCAGAAGTCGGCTTTGGTAAGCAATAACACTCCCACCTGGCTCATTAATCTTGCGGTTGCTCCAGTTACCCCAGCCCCATCCCCGAAGCAGGCCACCGTCTTCGCATGGGATTCCAACGGCTCCAGCACCGGCCAACTGCGCACATCCTGCGGATCCCCGACAAAAGCCGCATCGATCCAGGCCAAGGCTGCTTGCAGTTCATGGGCCTCCTGCGCCAACTCCTGCCGCAGCCGCGTTACCTCCTGCACCAGCCTGTGCACCACGAATTGAGGAGCCTCACTAGAGCGATTCAGCAGCGATAAACCTTCCAACTCCACCAGCGCATCAAAGGCCCCACCAGGATTCGGCGCCTCGCCGGCAATGGCCACTTCCAACCGGTTTTCGGGGATCGGCGCTGGCGAGAGCCAGGCCAGCCGGCGCAGCAGCGAGCGGGCCGCCTCGCCCAGCTGCTCAAAACTGGTGAGCCAGGTAATCGCCAGGCTGGCGGGGTACTGGGTGAGGCGCGGTTCATTCCAGGCCAGCACCTGGGCCCGCCGCTGCTGCCACTCGCTGCGGTAGCCGGCAAAGCTGAGCCGGCGCTGGCTGATATAGGCCCCGGCCTGCTCAAGGGCCAGGGCGAGATGGCCCAGATCTTCGCCAATCAGCAGGGCTATAGCTCCGTCATCTTCTGCAGCCCGGCGTTTGCCGTCCGTGCGCTCCAGCAGGAAGGCAGCGGCATCATCTGGCGCCAGCACGTCTACATCGAGCACCTGCACAGAACCACTCCAATTGCGCAGCCGCGTCGTGATCAGCACCTGGCCGCCGCTGAGTTGGCTCAGCAGCGATTCCACCGCCGTTGCGGCAGCTTCGTTGTCGACGTTGTCGAGGATCAACAGCCAGCCCGGATGGGCCGCTAGCCAGTTGAGTACCGCCCGGGCCTGGGCCGCTTGCTCGGTCAGGGCTTTCTCAACTAGATCCAGGCCCCGCTCGCCGCAAAGCCGAGCCAGGTTGCGCTCGATTGCCGCCGGGCTATCGGCCAACACGAACAGAACGGCGCAATGGCGGCCCAACTGGCACCAGGCCTGCTCGATCGCCAAGCGCGACTTGCCCACCCCACCCTGGCCCACCAAGGCCAGCACGGGTGCAGCAATACCGGCGTGTTCGACAATGGGTCCCAGCCTGGTCTCGATCTAGTTCAACAGAACCTGCCGGCCCTTGAGCAGGCTGCCGAGGCTGGCGTAGGTCAGGGTTTGCGGGCGCCTGCTCAGGCCTGCATTCACCAGCAGGTCGAGCACAAAGGACCGCAACACCACGGCGGTCAGGTGCTCGTGGCCCCTGAAGGGCTCGCCGGGATAGCGTTCGACCGATTTGAGGCGGTCCAAGTGGGCTTGTTGCAGCGCCTGTTGGGCTGGGTCCTGGAGGTAGCCGCCATCCCGCCATGCTCCCGGCGTGGGCGTGGCGATGAACAGCCTCTTGCCGTGCAGCAAGGCCAGCCAGGCTTCCCACTGGGTGTAGGGGAGCTTGGGGCCAGCAGCTTGCAGAAACTCAGCCAAGGGCAGGCGCGTCGCCAGATCGGGATAGCGCTCTTTGATGGCAATCAGCGAGGGAGCCTCGGCCGCTGAGCCGGTCATATCGCCAACCAGGTGGATCACCCCATCGCAACCCTTGATGTAGTCATCCAGCATCGCCAGGGTTTCATTGCCGCTGATAATGAAATCCTCCTGCACCTTCACCTCCACATTGGGGCGCGTCAGCCCGTGGCGCAGTCGCTCGCGATAGCTCCGAAATTCCGCGCTCACCGTGGAGAGAAAAAGCTGGACTTGAGCCATTCCTCAGCAGTTGGCGGTCTGCAGACTTTAAGGGAGATGGCTCCTAAAGGCAGCGCGCCTGGCACATACACCGGGACCTGGGGCCTCTGATGGGTGGAGTTAGGCAGTGGCTGGAAGCCAATCTCAAGCTTCTGCCCGTAGTCCAGCTGCAGCCATACTGCCGCCAGCGGTAACGGTCCAGGCAGGCAGGCAACTACCACCAAGCCAAGACCTGCAGACCCTGGTTTCCGCAGCCGCCGACCGCCAAGGGTGTCACCAACTCAACGCTGAACAGTCAGCAGGATGACAACACCAGCTGGGCTTTTAACCATAGTGAAGGATGTGGGGACCTAATAAAGAATTGATTCGTCCTTCCAAACCACCAGTCGCGTAGCACTTCCATGTCAGTCAATCAACTAGCCCAGCTCAATCTTGCCGCCATCCCCCATCCTGCCGGCGGTTACTTTCCCTCGCCAAGTGCCTGGGAAGACCAAGTTTTCTATTTCTTGATGCTGGATCGCTTTTCTGATGACAAAGAACAAGCTTATCGCGATATTCAAGGCAATCTGGTGACCAGTGGCACGACTCCCCTGTTTAAACCGGGAGATCGGAACAATGCTGTTCAAAATGATGCCGCAGCAGCTAAATGGCGGCAAGCAGGTGGACGCTATATCGGTGGGAATCTCAAAGGCTTGACCAGCAAGATTGGTTACCTGAAGCGTTTGGGTGTCACGGCAATCTGGATTAGCCCGATTTTTAAGCAGGTCAAGTTTCAAGATACCTATCATGGCTATGGCATCCAGAACTTTCTGGAGGTCGACCCCCACTTTGGTAGCCGCGATGACCTGAAAACCCTGGTAAAGATAGCCCATCAGCAGGGAATCTACGTGGTATTAGACATCATATTGAATCATACTGGCAATATCTTTAGCTATGACGCTGATCGCTACCCGACATCAAGCGGTAGTTTCGATCCACGTTGGGATGGCAAGCCTTATAAGGTCAAGGGCTTCAATGACGAGAAGGGAATTGCTTCTATTGCATTTCAGCCAACCGATCCGAGCAACTCGACGTCATGGCCCACGCTCGATCAAGCCGTATGGCCAGTTGAATTTCAAAACCCAGCTTTTTATCGACAACAAGGACGCATCAATAGTTGGGATAATTATCCCGAATATCTTGAAGGTGACTTTTTTGACCTAAAAGATGTTCAACATGGTCAGGGCGAAACTGATACTTATCAGGTTTCAGAAGCTCTCAATGCCATGTGCAAAATATATCAGTTTTGGATTGCTGATGCCGATATCGATGGCTATCGCATCGATACAGTGAAGCATATGGATCCTGGTGCCACCCGTTACTTCGCCTCAGCTATACACGAATTCACGCAAAGCATTGGCAAGGAAAACTTTTATTTGATTGGTGAAATTACCGGTGGTCGCAAAAATGCCTTCAAAACCTTAGACACCACCGGTTTGAATGCTGCCCTGGGCATTGATGATATCCCCGACAAGCTAGAGTATATGGTCAAAGGCTACCGTAATCCCGTGGAGTATTTCAGCCTATTCCGCAACTCATTATTGATCGACAAGGATTCCCATACCTGGTTTAAAGACAAGGTTGTAACTATGTTTGATGACCATGATCAAGTACGCAAAGGCGAAAATAAAGCAAGATTTTGTGCCGATCCTGATGCAGCTAAAGTTATTTTTAATGCCCTGGCCCTTAATGCAATGACCCTGGGAATTCCTTGCATCTATTACGGAAGTGAACAATGCTTTGATGGCAATGGTAAGGGCGATGGGGCTGATCGCTACCTGCGAGAATCAATGTTTGGTGGAGACTTTGGAGCATTTGCTAGCCAAGGCAAACACTTCTTTGACGAGAACAATCCTGTTTATCAACAGTTAGCTGAAATACTTAGCATCCGTCAAAACAACATCGTGCTCAAGCGTGGACGCCAATACCTGCGGGAAGTTTCCGCAAAAGATAATGGGGTTCAATTTGGCTTGCCAGAGATGGTGGCCGGACAGATTCGCTATGTGGTCCCCTGGTCCCGCATCTTTAATAACAAAGAAGTGCTGCTGGCAATCAACACAAACTATTGCCAAGCCAGCACTGCCTGGATAACCATCGATGACACACTTCATCAAGGCGGTGAGCTGCTCACCTGCATCTACTCCACTGACAGTAGGCAAGTGGGGCAAGAGACCAAGGTCGAACCACGCAATGGCAAAGCGGTGCTGCTTACTGTTCCTGCTGCTGGCTTCGTAATTTACGAGTGATGCCAGCTCTTGAAGCCCTGCCAACAGCTGCCAACCAAAGCAGCCCTGGCAGGCTTCAAACCAAGTCCACCCAAGGCAGCGCCAATGCCCATTCCCCAGCCCCCTGGTTTCCTGATCTTGATCGAACGGTTCGAGCGCAGCCTGGCAAGGGTGCTGGCAGCCCTGCTGATTGTGGTGCTGACCGTCGGCACCGCCCAGCTCTGCCTGGGCACCGCCCAGGCGCTGGGGCGCATGGACCAGAATTGGCTCGCAGGCGGAATACTCGCCCTGCTGGACCAACTGCTGCTGCTTTTGATCGGCCTGGAGGTACTCCAAAACCTAGCTGCCTATCTACGGGATCATTCGATTCACACCGAATTAGTGGTCTTGACGGCCCTCACCGCCGTTGCCCGTAAATTGATCGTGATGCCACCGGGCCCTGACAAGGATCCTCTTGCCCTAGTGGGTGCCGGTGTCGTGATCGTCTGCCTGGCCATTGCCTACACGCTGCTGCGCACCAAGCGATAGGCCTCTGTTGAGTCTTCTAAAAAGCATAGGAATTGATCAATTCCAACAGTGATTTGGCAGAATCAGCTTCAGCTTGATCCACTAATGATTTTTCGTTGATATAAGGCTGTAGCACCAACTCCATTTGATCACTTAAAGATTGCCATGGGCCCGAATCCTTTACCCGTTCATTAAGATCGTGGAATCGTGTTGTAATTTCAATGATTCTATCGACAAGCCTTAGATTGCAGTTGGCCAATATCTCATATATTTCAAGTTCAATAAGACCACAGATTCCCTTGAAATCTGGTTCGTCGTAAACTTTTTGCGATAGAATCTGCCGTATACTATTCAGGTCCACGGGCTTAAAGCCTATCCAATTAGCTTCTCCGACCCTCAGGACACAATCGGCAGCCATACGATTTAGAACAGCGTAGAAGACATCATTTAACTTAGCTTTAAGGCCAAGTTCTTCCGCTTTCAAATACCAGCCCTTCATTGCCTCAAGAGCCTCCCTCTCGGCAACAGAATCGCCGGCCTTCCTTTCCAACATCGCTCGCCGTTTCTGGGCCGATCCACAGAGACAGAGAAACTCCATGGTTGGAGCAATCGTCACCAATTGCTGTAAAGACTGAGTTTCCTGTTGAATAATTTCACGGGATTTGTGTAGCAGCTGCTTATACTGCTCATTGCTTGCAGAACCAGGATCTTCAGGTGAAAGTCTATCCTTAGCTTGATTCAATTTCTTTAGGGCTTGACGTACCTTGATATTGGACATTTGGGCTAGATCATTCAACGATGCGCCGCCATCTTCGGCACTAATTGCTATTTCAAACCACTCTATTGCCCTATCCTTACAATTTGCTGCATCCCAGGCGATGGCAAAGGCTCTGGCCACTTCACCTTGGTTTACCCAGAGATTAGCGAATCTTGATTCAAGCATCTCTAATTGCTGGTGAATCGCTTGGTTATGATCACCCTGTGAACTCGCCCGATTTCTTAATGATTCAAGTGCCAAAATCAACGAGTTAGCCGATACTATACTTGCTTCATTACTAAAGTTTGTAGTTGATACCATTTGGGGATCTTCTTCGCCTGATTTCAAAACCCAATCTGGATCTCCATAACATTGATAAGCAGCCCAAGTTTTGTCCTGCTTAGCATAGATCTGCCAGACAGCCTCCCGGGCCTGAGCGATAGCTTCAATAAAGCGTTGACCATTTAGCAAAGCATCATAAAATTTTTCTGCAAAAGTCTCAGAAGCTCTATCTCCAACCGCCCAACCAGCAGCGACGACACAGCGGACACCATTTTTGATCAGCTGTTCAGCCACACTGGCAGCAAATTTAGTACGATTATACGAATTAAACACTTGATCCACTCCAGAGGCCGCCAAATGGCAGCAATTAACAAAAACAAGCTCTGGAACCACTCGCATTGTTTGGATCTCCCTAGGTCCTAAATAAAGGCCATCGGAGAGAACTACCCCATGGGGATCGTCATTATCTGGCAGATCACCATGGCCACTGATGTGGATGATGCGCCAATCCTCTGCCATTAAGGTATTGATAACTTGGATGGCATCCGGCCGATCGTCATCGCTATCTTCAGAACTGATCAGGGAAACAACATTCTCTTCACCCAATCCAGCCCTTAGCTTTTCGAACACGGACCGAGCTTCTTGGCGGGCCCCCGGTAACCTCGGCCAGACAGCATCACATAACGGTTCGCCGATGATCAGCGATGGGCTTGACTGCCTCGAATCCTTAGGCTGTTGGCGGAAATCAGCCAGTTGGAGCTTGCGCAACAATTTGGTGCGAATTGCCCAAGGCCGTTGATCGTTACGATTACTTTTACCACTATCGGTGTCGAGCATCTCCCAGGGAATCGGCGCACTGCCTTGATCCAACTCAATTACCATGGCCGAGGTGCCAGCCATGATCGGTTCCATTTCTAAAGGCACAAGTAACTTGAAAAGAGTACGTCCAATGCCAATATCTGAGCCTCGCTCGTTACTAGCCTTGGCCACAAGCTGCTCCACCAGACGCCGTTGGGTACTTTGGGCGCGGATCTCGGTGCGGGCTCGCTTACTGTCAATCGTATAGGTGATTTCACTACTACTCGTACCCGCTCCATTACTTCTGCTTGTCAAGGCACTGATGAAATCATGCTCAGTTCCCCTATATCCCCAGTCCGGGGGACGGCGCTCTCCCCCTTCACCAATCACTACCGTGGGGGTGATCGTGTAGATACCCGGCTGAGCCTCTGCCTGAAGTTGCAAGGCATTCAGAGCCATGCTGGCCCGATCCAAATACAGTTCGACAAGTTCTAGGGCCGAGACACTTGGCCAAAGTCTATTTTTACGCATTTTCAACAATTTGTTAGCCTCCCTGACGCCCTGGGCAACCAACTGGGCTGACTGTCCGGCATCGATTCCCGAACCACCACTACCCAACAAGGTTGCTGATAGATCAAATGGCTCGGCTCCACCATCTGATCGTTCCATGCATTGCTGGGCATAAGCCACGACCGCATTTTGCACCGAGGAGACGAGATTGGCAGAGGACAGCTTGCCCTCTTCCCCCAAGCCCACAACCACAACAGCCTCAGGTCTTGCCGGCTGGAGTGGATTGTCCCGATTAACGCTGCAGTTGGTAAACACCTGATGGCTGCGAGGCGAATCCGGGTAGCAACCCATGGCCAGGGCGTCTGCCAGGGTACCGCCGATTAACCGATCAACCACGGCCTCGGTGCCGGTGAGAGTGCTTGAGGTGTAGTGACCAATCAGCAAGGCCTGGTGAACAAATTTCAAGTTGCCGTTGCGCACTTTGATCGCCAAGGGCTGATCGCCGGATGCAAGTAGATCAAAACTGTCATCCACACCTAGATTATAAAGATTGTCGTCATTGTCGCGCGGCAAGCTGCTGCCCCCCTGCCTTGAGGGGCGACTGCGCCGCTGATTCGGCAACGTGGGTTCTTCTAGACCCCGACTGACGCCAGGCGTCTGGAAAGGGGAAAGGAGGTTGGTTTGGCCGGTTTCAAGCAGCTCCTTGAAGGCAGCAAAGGCAACCTTTTTGGCCGGCAAGCCGCCGTGGTCCGCATCGAGTTTCCAAGTTCGCACCTCCGGCAGCATGGCGCTGGCATGGGTCACCCGACCATCGCCGCTGTCTTCGGACTCCAGGTAAGCAAATTCGCCCCGCTCATCAATACCAAAGCCAGCGGCGGTGTAGCGGGCAGAACCCACCACCATGGCCAACTTGTCTCGCCAACGGGGCAAATCTTGATCACGCTGCTTGCGGAGCTTCTCCCAGAAGCGCACGGCCTGGGCAAGTACCTGGTTATCAGGGACTCCCCAGCGGGCGTTGTCAAGCTGACGTCGATCCTGGTGCCACCAGCTGCAGGCGCTGATCTGGTTGAAATCGCCCTCGGCCAGTTTTTGCCAGCCCTCCTGGGTGTTGAGGCCCTGGGGACTATCCAACAGGCCAGCTTGTAACTGCAAAAATCCAGGAAAGCGGGCCATCGTGGCGCGGGCGATCTCCTCCTGAAATGGGGCGCCAACGGCCGTGATTGTGTTACCGAAGCTGTCGTCTCCCGAGAGCACCTGCATCGGCGCCCAGGAGCCCTGATTCGGCGTGCCCAGCATCAGCAGCCGGGCGTCTTTGTGGGCCATCATGCGATCCCAGATTGAGCCACATTCGATCTGCATGGCACGGGCCAGCAAGCCGCCCATGGAGTGGGCCAGCAGGCGCACAGGCTGACCCGTCTTTGCCCGGTTGTTCAGAGCAGCCTCCACTACGACGCTGAGCCGCTGGGCCTCCTCTTCTATTGGTATGCGCCAGTCGTAGTCGAAAGGGATGACCTCATGGCTCGACGCCAAAAATTGAATCAAACCGTCGTAAGTGCTGCCTATCAGACCATCGGCTTTGACTGTGCGTTCTCCGTCGGGATATGCAAGCAGTTTGAAGCCGTTGAACAGGCTCCAGCTGAGCCAGACCCTTTGTTTGCCCACCTTCAAGTGGCTGCCCAGGATGCCCGGTAAAACAATCACCGCCGGCTTCTCGGCTGCCGCAAGGCGATCGACTGGCGGCAGCGAAGCGCCCCGACTCCCGTCACTGGATAGACCGGCAAAGGACAGAGGTCCGATCACGCTCCAGTCCCGGGGGTTGTTTTCGATCAGGCCGCTGACGATGGCATTGGCGGTTTTGGCATTGGTGAAGTAATTAAAATGGCTGGAATCACCGCTGCGATCGAGACGGAAGCAGGCAATGGCTTTGCGAGGGACTCCGCCATACATTGAGCGGGTCTGTACAACAAGATCGTTATCGGTCCAAAAGAAGCTATCGGCCATCAGGGTTTTGGCCCAGGAACCAATCGAGTCCCCTTGCAGATCGCCTGCCACCACCCGAAGTTCCCCAGGCACCACTTCCTTGGCCGCATGCAGCCAGCTGATCAGGGGGCTGTCGGGAGCCATTACGGCCAGGCCAGGCATGGTGCTGGGGTCGGTGCGTTCCCGGGCCACCCCGGCGAGGAAGTCCAGCAATTGCGCCACCACGGGGACGCCAGCCAGGCTGAGGGCCCAACGCAAGATCGAAACGTAGGCATCCAGCCGTTGGCTGGCCAGCAGGGTGCCCCTGGCCGGGCAGGCGACTCGCACGGTGCGATCGACGCTGATGCGCCTTGCTTGCATCAGTTGGATCAACTCCTTGAGGTGATCGCGCTGCGGCTGCCAGCCCGGCTGGCCAAACAGCTCTTCGCCGGCATCATCCAGTTGTGTCAGGGCAGCTGAACGGGCCAACACCTCGGCCACCAGACCACCGCGGGAATGGGTGATCAGGTGCAAGCGGGTGTCGGGGGGGCAGGCCCGCACCAAGGTGAGGGCATTTTCGATTGGCGTTTTGCCCAAGGTGGCATGGTCAAGGCCATAAACAAAGTTGTTGTAATGGCTGAAAAGGGAGGCCACCAGTTGGGGGTGCCGGGACCAGAGATTGGCGAAACCGCTCTCGCAGGTGGTGGAGAAGGTGCCATGCACGAACACCAACACCGCAGCCCCAGGTTTAGCCGTCTCCATGGTGTGGACGGGGGTCTGACCCTTGAGGGGGGTCAACCGCTCCGGTTGCAAGACATAGACCCCTTCATTGACACGGTCATCCAGCTGTTGGGCCAGCTTGAGGGCGACCAGCTCCTGGGCCCGACCCTTGAGGCCAATGACATCGATCACTTTGAGCACCACATCCCCCAGCCCCCCCCGCTTGGTGCCGGGGTTCACCAGCGCAGCGCTCTCCATGCCGTTCCACCCCAGTTCGGGGGAGACTTCCACTTCCTGCGGACCCACCTCCAGCTCGGGTTTGCCTGCCGATCCGCGGCTGACAGCCCGCAGCTGTTTCGACTGAGCCAGCAACAGATCCCGCGCCGTGCTCGGGTGCAGCACCAGGGGGGGACCCTGGTCGAGATGAAGCACCACCACATCTTGTCCCGGCTGGGCCTGGATGCGATGGGCATCGCCTCCGGCACGCCGTCTTTCCACCTGCACCGATGCCTTCAGCTCACCTCCCAGTCCAGCCAACAAGGGCAGCCCGGCGTCAGCGCCCCCTCCCCGGCTGACCCCATCGCGCCGGCTGCCAGGGATGACAAAAGTTATCGGCATCTCAGATGTTTGAGTGCTGGTCATGGCGAAGCAAAAGGGGGCAGAACTGGGAGGGATGCGGATTAAAAACCTTTGGCAGTAGATAGCAACAGGGCAATAGTGGCATTACTGGAGTAAGTCAAGCGTCAGTTGGCTGACATGATTTATACAGTCCCGTGACACGGGCTCGATTGCAGGCCAGATAAATATCAAAATTAGGCAACTACAGAAAAATCCTCTATGTCTTTAACTCCAGCCCACGGGCGCCACCGAGCTGAAAACCCGCAGCTTTGACGTTTTTATCCTGACCCAGGCCACAGGGGGCCGCCTGCTTCAGAGAAGATTTGCGAATACCACTTTCTGACCCTTGCTTTTCCCGTGCACCTGAGAGTTGGCTGCCAAATCGAACTTAGCTGTCAGGCCCCCACGCCGCTGCTGGCCTTGGTCCATCCCCACAGCAGCCTGACGGCCGATCTCCAGGCCCCTGAGAACCTGCGGCTAGTCCCTGATCGCACCATGGAGGTGCTAGCGGATCAGACCGGTAATCGCTGGAGTCGCTGGCTGGCACCCAGTGGCTCCACGAAGCTGCAGTACAGCACCACCGTGATCTGCTCGGACAGCCCGGATCCGGTGCTGCCCTCGGTGCGCCAGTGTCCGATTCAAGCCTTGCCGATCGATACCTACCGCTTTCTCAACCCCAGCCCCTATTGCGACACCGCCGAGTTGATGCAACTGGCCTGGGCCACCTTTGGCGGCGTCGCCCCTGGCTGGCCGCTGGTGCAGGCCATCTGTGATTGGGTGCATGGCCAAATTCGCTTTGATTACGAGGCAGTGCGGCCCCACAAGACCGCCAGCGGTGCCCTCGCCGATGGCGCTGGCGTCTGCCGCGACTTTGCCCATCTGGCCATAACCCTATGCCGCTGCCTCAATATTCCGGCCCGCTACTGCACCGGCTACCTCGGCTATACCGGCATTCCCATAGGTGAGGCCCCCGTTGATTTTTCCGCTTGGTTCGAGGCCTTTCTGGCCGATCGCTGGTACATCTTCGATGCCCGCCACAACTTCCCCCGCAGCGGCCGGGTGCTGATTGCCCGTGGTCGCGATGCCGCCGATGTGCCATTCCTGCGTTCCTTCGGAGAGCACCAGCTGCTGGGCCTGCAGGTGATCACCGAGCAGCTCGCGCATCAGGCCGCTGAGCCAGAGACCGCCAACCAGCCAGAAGCCAATGCGCCAGAGGCCAACGCAATCGCAAACGCCAGCCTGAGCCTTTGATCCTCAGCCAATCACCCTCGTTAGCTCACACAGGCATCGCGTTTGTCAAAGGGAGACCCACCGCCCGG
>JBILDB010000187.1:0-5208 GCA_044352805.1 Cyanobium sp. | reverse complement strand
GAAACGCAGCAACCAGGCAATCGCCATCCAGGAGACCACGGCCGCCGTGGCGACCCCCAGCAGCATGGGCAGGGCCCCGCCATGGGAGGGGCTGGCCAGGGCATCTTTGAGTTCCACCAACCCAGCCAGGGTGATGGCCGGAATGCCCAACAAGAAGGAGAAGCGGGCGGCGTCAGGGCGCTGCCAACCATCGAAGAGGCTGGCGGTGAGGGTGCTGCCGGAACGGGACACCCCAGGCACCAGGGCCAGGGCCTGGGCCAATCCCACCAGCAATCCATCGCGGGATTGGACATCGGCAAGGAAGCGACGCCGGGATCCGACCAGCTCGGCGAGGGCCAGCAGCAGAGCCATGACGATCGATACGACCCCGATGGAGGTGATGCTGCGAAGGGGGGAATGGTCGTAATCGGGCACCAGTTTCTTGAGTGCCATTCCCGCGATCAAGATCGGAATGGTGCCCAGGGCGATCGCCACACCCAAGCGGGCCGATGGTTCTCGCCACTGGCCGTTCCGAAACGCCTGGCCCATGGCATGGATCACTGCCGCCAGGTCCTGCCGGAAATAGGCAATGACGGCCGCGATGCTGCCCAACTGGATGACAGCGGTGTATGCCACACCTGGATCCCCCCAACCTAAAAGCACGGGCACCACCTTGAGGTGGGCGGTACTACTGATGGGCAGAAACTCCGTCAAACCCTGGACCACCCCTAAGACCACGGCGTGCCAACAATCCTGCAGCAGGGGCATGGCCTCAGCGGTAGAAGAAGCAGCCATGCGCCAGGGGAAAACAAATTGACCTGACCTTATGGCGGCCATGGACGCCGCTCCAGCCCCTTCCGGCCCCCTGGCCTCTAACATTAGCCATCTTTCTTAATAACTTGGGTGATCGTTGCTCCAGCCAGCCCCTCCAGGGGTGCTACTCCTGGCTTCTCTGGCGCCTGGGCTGAGGCGATTCCGGTTGGGCTGATGCTTCCAGGCATTGCCGCCCTGCTGGTGGTTCTGCCGGTGTTTGTGCAAGCCCCTTGGGTGCGGGCCTCGCCGATGGGGGCGACCCTCTTCACCCCTGGGCTGGTGGCCTTGGGCGTGGTGCTGCAACGCCGCGGCCAGGGACCATGGAGTGCCATCGGCGCCTTGCTGGTGGGGTTTGCCGGCAGCTGGCTAGGGGGATCGCTGTTCTGGGGCTGGTGGCGGGTCCATCCCCTCTGGCACCTGCCAATCGAGGGCTTTGCCCTCCCCCTTGCCCTTGGCGGACTCGGCAGCCGCTGGCGCCTGGCCGGTGCCTTCTACCTCGCCTCCTTGTTGGGTACAGCAGCCACCGATGGGGTGATGGCCCTGACCGGGGTGATTCACCTGTGGCCCCAGGTGGTGGAAGCACCCCTGAGCGAGGCTGGGGTGCTGCTGCAGCAGGCAGGGGAGGAGGTGCTCCAACCGATGGCCCTGGGCCTGATCGGCCTGAGCGGAACCGCCATTTTGGCCGTTTGTTGCTGGCTCTGGCCCCAGGGGCTGGCCGGCCGGGTGGCTGCTGCGACCCTGGCCACCACTTTGGTAGTGGATGGGATCTTCCTGGCGGCAGCGTTACTAGCGCCAGGGCTGAGCGGCCTGATCTGAAGAACTGCGAAAGACGGTGATCCGTCCTGGAGTGGGTAAGGCATGCTCTGTAACGTTGTGGCAAGACCAATCCCTCCCGGAGTCGGTCCAGTCCAGCTTTCCCTTCCCCCTTTTTTAGGAGTCTGTCGTGATGAAACGACTGCTTGCCTGGCTCATGAGCGGCGTCGTGCTCGCCGGCCTGCTCGTCACCCTGCTGCTGCCCCAACCGGCCTTGGCGACTGAGCGCCGCAATGTCGCCGATGACAAGATCGCTGAGTCCGCCGGTAAGGTTGATCTCAACAACTCATCGGTACGCCGCTTCCAGCAGTACCCCGGCATGTATCCGACTCTCGCCGGAAAGATCGTGCTTGGTGGCCCTTACCAAAATGTCGATGATGTCCTGAAACTTGATCTGACCATCCGTCAGAAAGAGTTGTTTGAAAAGTACAAAAACAACTTCACGGTAACTGATCCTTCCATTGCCCTTAACGAAGGCTTTGACCGCATCAACGACGGCGTTTACCGCTGATCACCTGCTGCAACGAGGGGTTTGGAGCCCTTTGTGACGACCGCTGAGGTTTCCCTCGGCGGTTTTTTTTGGGGATCGACAGGCCCGAGGGTGCGGTCGTAACGATGCTGGCGCCAGGCGTTCCCATAGGCTCGCTTGTAGCACGGCCCTGCAATGGCATCCTCCCTGACGGACCAATGGGATGTGGTGGTGGTCGGCAGCGGCGCCGCCGGTCTGATGACTTGCCTGGAATTACCGGCTGAATTGCGCGTTCTGCTGCTCAGCAAACACGACAGTCCCCCCTCAGCGAGCCGCTGGGCCCAGGGGGGCATCGCCGCCGTGACCCGCTCCGACGACAGCCTGGAGAGCCACATCGCCGACACCATGAAGGCGGGGGCTGGCCTCTGTGATCCGGCGGCGGTGACCGTGCTGGTTCGAGAAGCTCCGGCTTGCGTCGAGCGCTTATTGGAGCTGGGCATGGCCTTCGACCGGGAAGGCCCAGGTCTAAGCACCACCCTGGAGGCCGCCCACAGCCACCGCCGTGTCCTCCATGCCCAGGACCGCACGGGCGGGGCCCTTGTGGACGCCCTGGAACGGGAAACCCTGAATCGCCCCCTGCTTACCCAGGCCAAAGGGGTTCCCGCGCTCCAGCTTTGGCTGGAGAACGGCCACTGCGTTGGCCTGCAGGTGCTGGAAGGCCAACGGTTGCGCTGGTTGCGGGCCGGGGCCGTGGTGATGGCCAGCGGTGGCGGTGGACATCTCTTCTCCCACACCACCAACCCGACCCAGTCGAGTGGCGATGGCGTCGCCATGGCCTGGAGCGCCGGGGCCCGGGTCCGCGATCTGGAATTCGTGCAATTCCATCCCACCGCCCTGATGTTGCCAGGGGCCCCCCATTTCTTGATCAGTGAAGCCGTCCGGGGCGAAGGGGCCCTGCTTTGTGAAAGCGACGGCCGCAGCCCGGTGGCCCATCTGGCGGGGGGGGATCTGGCGCCCAGGGACCAGGTGAGCCGCGCTCTGGCCCGGCGCATGCAAGCCCTGGGGGTTGAACATCTATGGCTGGACCTGCGTCCCGTCGGGCAGGAGCGTCTGGAAAGGCAGTTTCCGACCATCCTGAGTCGCTGCCGGGAGCTGGGGCTGGAGCCCACCACCGCTCCGATTCCCGTGGCTCCGGCAGCCCATTACTGGATGGGCGGCATCAGCACTGACCTGCAGGCCGCCAGCAGTTTGCCTGGCCTCTACGCCGTGGGGGAAGTGGCTTGTACTGGAGTGCATGGTGCCAACCGACTCGCCAGCAATTCCCTGATGGAATGCCTGGTCTTTGCCCGCAGGCTGGTGGCCGGCTTGCAGCTGCAACCCTTGCCGGCTCAACCGATCCCCGGGGCCTGCTCCGGCCCTGCCCCAGGAGAGGATGCCACAGCGGAACCCAAAGCGATCCAGGCCCAAATCGCCGACCTGCGCAAGCTCTGCTGGCAGGTGGCGGGGGTGGAGCGGCAGGGCCACTCCCTGGCCCTCGGCTGGCACGAAGTTCGGCGACGCCGTCAGTTATGTGAGGCAAACCGGCTGCTGCGAAGGGCCCATGGCCAACCCCCAGGTCTGGCTCTTCAGCTGGAGCCAGGCCAGCGCGAACCGTTGCTGGCCATGCAGGATCTGCGCCAGAGGCTGGTGCTGGCCGAACTGTTGTGTGAGGCAGCCCTGTTCCGAGATGAGAGCCGTGGGGGGCATTTCCGTGAAGATGCTCCGGCCCCCCAACCGTTCTGGCAGCGGCACACTATCCAGGAGCGGGGGCGGGCGATCGCAACCAGCCCGATCATCGGCAGGCCTGAGGCCAGGGGCAGTGGGGAGGCTAGGGCTGGGGGACCAGAGCAAGCTCAGAGGCCCGGGCCAGCCTTATAACCAATCATCTCAGCCAATTTGGCCAGAGGCTTGACGCCCGATTCAATTTTGCCGTTGATCTCCCAGCTGGGGAATGCCTGGATGCTCTTGCTGGCACAGAGCTTGGCCTGGCTGTTCTGACCATCGGGGGCACATTCGACCACTTTGATCTTGGCGATGGCCTGTTTACCGAAGAGTTCCTTCTGATCGTGGCAATGGGGACACCAGTAGGCGGAGTACATGACCGATCCCTTCTTACTGAGTTGGTCGGCCAGAGCTAGGGCCGCGGGCGAACTTTCGGCGACGACCGGCTGAGGCATCCCCTTGCCCAACACACTGGCGGGTCGATCGGCTGCGGTAGCCCAGCCGAAGCTGACCACGGCCACCGCCAGGGCCGTCATCACCACCCGAAACAGGAGTTGTCCCCGGTCTTCCCATGCACCTCCCACCAAACTGAGCACCATCAAGGTGAGGCTGAGCAGGGCCGACAGCAAACAGAAGGGGCAAAACGCCTGGATCTTGAACACCATCAGGCCCAGCAAGACCAGGCTGAATACGGCCATGGCCGTGGTGAGCAACGCCAGACCCCACCAGCTGCGGCTGTTGAGTTCGCCGCGGGCCTCGCCGGGCAGCACCAGGGGCAAAACCGCCAAAAAAAGGACGGCCAGGTAGGCCAGGCAACCAAACAGGGCCAGGGGTTGGCCGAAAAGGGAGCCCCAGACACTGTTCAATACCTTGTCGCAGCCATCACTACCCCCTGGACAAAGGATCGGACCCAAAATCCCCCAACGCTTGAGGGTGATGACGCCAGTGTCGATGGCCCCAACCGTGGCCAGCACGGCGATGGCGACCCGCAGCCAGCGACGGGAGGGCTCGGGGCGTCGCCGCTCGTTGAGACGACTGGCCAGGCTGCTTGAAGTCACGGGCAAGCAAGGAAGGGATTCCATCCTCGCAGCCCCTGATTCCATAGGGTGGGATTCCTGAGTCCCTCCGTCATCCGCCAATGGCCCCTGGCCCCTTCAACCCCACCGGCAGCGGCACTGACACCGGTTCCACTGAGATTAGAAAACCAACCGTGGCCTTTGCCCACCTGGGTTGTGAGAAAAATCGTGTCGATACCGAACACATGCTTGGCCTATTGGCGGAGGCGGGCTACGGCGTCAGCGCCGATGAAAGCGAAGCCAACCTGGTGGTGGTGAACACCTGCAGCTTCATCCAAGAGGCGCGGCAGGAATCGG
>JBILDB010000186.1:0-5217 GCA_044352805.1 Cyanobium sp. | reverse complement strand
GGGTGAACCCTTGGCATCGAGCAATGATTTGGTGGCGTGATATGCGGGACGGTATTGGAACCAGGGGATGGAGGGCCAGAGATGGTGTACCAGGTGATAGTTCTGACCCATGATCAACCAATTCATCATCCGACTGGGATATACGCGGGCGTTATGCCAACGGTTGCGGGATTGGAAGGGGCGATGGGGCAGATAGTCAAAGAAAAGCCCCAGGGTTACTCCCACCATCAAGGCCGGTGCGAACCAGCAATTAAAGACAAATGGGAGGAAGTTGAAATGCATTGCCGCCAGGACGATGCTAAAGAAAATGGCCCTGGCAATGCCCCATTCCAGCAGTTCGTAGCGGCGCCACAGGCGACGGCGGAAGAAGAAAACCTCGTGATAAAAGAAGCGTGGAGCAATCAGCCAGAGGGGACCGAAGGTGGAAACAATGTGATCCGGATCATGCTTGGGATCATTTACATGGGCGTGGTGTTGCAGGTGCACCCTGGTGAACACCGGAAAGCTGAAGCCCAGCAGCAGGGCCGCCCCATGGCCCATCACCGCATTCCAGAAGCGGTGGGGATGGGCAGCGTTGTGGCAGGCGTCGTGGATCACCGTGCCCTCTAGGTGCAGAGCCAGAAAACCCAGGCTCAGCAGCACGGGCAGGGACCAACCGCCCACGAACCAGCCCCAGATGGTCAGGGCCGCCAGGGCGTAGCCGCCTAAAAACAGCCCCACGGTGGGGTTGAGGGCTGGGGGCGGGCCCAAAAACTTTTTGGGGACACTGCGCAGGGTGGTGCTGGGGACCACCGTGGTGAGAGAGGGATCGGGCGATCGCACCGTGGCCTGAAACATCTGCTGAGTCGCAGTCGGATCGCCGAAAGGGATTCCAGGTTACAAAACTTCAGCTCTGGTGGAGTGGCTTTTGTTTGGTTGCCGATGCCCACCGGGGGACTTGAACCCCCACGACCTGAGTCACTGGAACCTAAATCCAGCGCGTCTACCAATTCCGCCAGGTGGGCTTGTATTGACTCTAGGGAGCGATGGCCACCCCTGGCCCCAGGGCCCTGGCCGCTGGCCGCTGGTCGCTGGCCGCTGGCCGCTGGCCGCTGGCCGCCCAGGCGAGCCAGAATGGGTCCAGAAGCACTTGCCCGCCATGCTGGCCAACGTTGGGGGAAGTCTGGCCCTGGTTATTGGTCTGGTGGTGCTGTTGCTGCCCCTGCTAACTCCCGAGCTCAGCCGTCCCAGGGATGCGGCCTGGGGCGCCCTGGTCTTGTTGCTGGGCCTGGCCCTGGTGACCTCCTCGGACCGACTCACCGGATCGCCGATGGTGGTGGTGGTTTGTGCTGGCCTGCTGATCGGCCGACTGGCTACCGAAGTGGGCCAGGCCCGCTGGCGCCAGCTCAGCCCCGAAGAACAGCAGCGGCTTGGCTCCCTGGAGCGCTGGTCCACGGCCCTGGCCCAGCTGGGCCAAACGGGGCTGGGCCTGGTGGGCCAAACCGGTGCTCTAGCAGGAGGGTTGGGGGGTTGGCTGGCCCAGCACCGCCCCGGGGCCCGGCGCAGCACCACTAAACGCTGGGTGCGGCCCGCCCTAGAGTCGGCGGCGGTGCCCCTAGCCGTGGTGGTTTCGGCTGATGGGGCTGAGGCGGTTGCGGCTGAGCCGGTGGCGGTGGCGGCTGGGGTAGCTCCAGCGGTAGCGGTAACGGTGGTGGCGGTAGCTGCTGCGGCCGAATCGGTTTCGGCCGAATCGGGGGCTGGGGTGGTTGACGTTTCCCCTGGCCCTGGGGGCTCGCGAGGCGACGGGGCGGGATAATCCCACCTCCCGCTCCAAGGCGACCGTGACCGCCAGCCAGGCTTCCTACAAGGACACGCTGAACCTGCTGCAAACGCCCTTTGCGATGCGGGCCAATGCCAGGCAGCGCGAACCCGAACTACAGGCCCTGTGGGCCCAGAAAAATGCCGAGGGCCAGAATCTTTACGAACGGCTGAGCCGCGGCAATGCCGGTGAGGTGTTCACCCTGCACGACGGGCCCCCCTATGCCAATGGGGCCCTGCATGTGGGCCACGCCCTCAACAAGATTCTCAAGGACATCATCAATAAACATGCCCTGCTCAAGGGCCAGAGGGCCCAATTTCGGCCCGGATGGGACTGCCACGGCCTGCCGATCGAGCTCAAGGTGCTGCAGGCCATGGCCGATGAGGAGCGCCGCGCCCTGACTCCCCTGCAGTTGCGGCGTCGCGCCCGCGATTGGGCGCTTGAGCAGGTGGAACAACAGAAGCGGGGTTTCCAGCGCTGGGGCATCTGGGCCGAGTGGGAGCAGCCCTATCTGACCCTGGATCCCGCCTATGAGGCGGCCCAGATCGGCGTGTTTGGCCGCATGGCCAAGGCGGGCCATATCTACCGGGGCCTCAAGCCGGTGCACTGGAGTCCCAGTTCCCGCACGGCCCTGGCGGAGGCCGAGCTGGAATATCCCGATGGTCACATCTCCCAGAGCGTCTATGTGGCTTTTCCGGTGGTGTCCCTGCCGGGTGCCCTGGTGGCGCCATTGCGCATGGCCGGCATCGAGGGGTTGACGGCCGCCGGCCATCGCGAGCAAGTGTTCGTGGCCATCTGGACCACGACCCCCTGGACCCTGCCCGCCAACCTGGCGGTAGCGGTGAACGGCGACCTGGAATACGCCTTCTGCCGCGACCGGGGAGCGGCCCCAGAGGCTCCCCGCTACCTGCTGGTGGCCCTGGGCTTGGTGGAGAGCCTGCGCCAAAACGCCGGCTTGGACCTCGAGCCCCTGGTGACCCTCAAGGGCAGCGAACTGGCCGGTATCGAATACCGCCATCCCCTGCTGGATCGAACTTCGCCGGTGCTGGTGGCGGGCGATTACATCACGATTGAATCGGGCACGGGCCTGGTGCACACTGCCCCCGGCCATGGCATCGATGATTTCAACACCGGCCGCCAGCACGGCTTGCCGGTGCTTTGTCCGGTGGATGAGGCCGGCATCTTGACAGCGGAGGCGGGGCCTTTTGCCGGATTGAATGTGCTCAAGGACGCCAATGGCGCCATCATCACGGCCCTGCGCGAGGCGGGGGTGCTGCTGGCCGAACAGCGCTACGAGCACCGCTATCCCTACGACTGGCGCACCGGTAAACCGACGATTTTCCGCGCCACCGAGCAGTGGTTTGCTTCGGTGGCGGCGTTTCGCGAACAGGCCCTAGCGGCGATTGAGCAGGTGAACTGGATGCCCGCCAGTGGCCGCAATCGCATTGAGGCGATGGTGCGCGACCGGGGCGATTGGTGCATCTCGCGCCAACGCACCTGGGGGGTGCCGATTCCAGTTTTCTATCACCGCGAAACCGGCGAGGTGTTGCTAGAGGAAGCCAGTTTGACCCACATCCAGGCGCTGGTGGCCGAGCATGGTTCGGATGTGTGGTGGGAACGCAGCGAGGCTGATTTGCTGCCCCCCGGGCGGGCCGCTGACGCCGACCAATGGCGCAAGGGCACCGACACCATGGATGTCTGGTTTGATTCGGGCTCCTCTTGGGCCGGGGTGCTGGGGGGCCTGGTTACTGGCCGAACGGTCGCCAGCACGGGGCTCAATTATCCGGCTGATCTCTATCTGGAGGGCTCTGATCAGCACCGGGGCTGGTTCCAGAGCAGTTTGCTCACCTCGGTGGCGGTCAACGCCAAGGCCCCGTTCAAAACGGTGCTCACCCATGGCTTCACCCTGGATGAGAAGGGGCGCAAGATGAGCAAATCCCTGGGCAATGTGGTCGATCCGGCCGTGTTGGTGGAGGGGGGCAAGAACGAAAAGCAGGAGCCGGCCTACGGGGCCGATGTGCTGCGCTTGTGGGTGAGCTCGGTGGATTATTCCGCCGATGTGCCCCTGGGGCCCGGCATTGTCAAGCAACTGGCAGATGTCTACCGCAAGGTGCGCAATACGGCCCGCTATCTGCTGGGTAATTTGCATGATTTCAACCCCACTACGGATGCGGTAGCGATTGCCGATCTGCCGCTGCTGGATCGCTGGATGCTGCAGCGCACCGCCAAACTGATTGATGCGGTGAGTGCCGATTTTGAACGCTATGAGTTCTATCGCTTCTTCCAGGCCCTGCAGAACTTCTGCGTGGTCGATCTCTCCAATGTCTACCTAGATATCGCCAAGGACCGTCTCTATGTGAGCGCTGCCGCTTCTTTCCGGCGCCGCAGCTGCCAGACCGTGCTGCATCTGGTGGTCGAACACCTAGCGGTGTTGATCGCGCCAGTGCTCTGCCACATGGCCGAAGACATCTGGCAGAACCTGCCCTATCCGGTAGCCGAGGCCTCGGTGTTTGAGCGGGGCTGGCCGGTAGTGCCCCAGGAGTGGCGCAACCCAACGCTGGAGCCGCCGTTGGAGCAAATCCTGGCGCTGCGCACCCTGGTGAATCGCCAGTTGGAGACCTGCCGCCAGCCCCAGGGCGGTAGCGGCGAACCCCAGGGGAGCGCCGCGGCG
The DNA here is from genome assembly GCA_044352805.1 of Cyanobium sp. Lineage (GTDB taxonomy): Bacteria > Cyanobacteriota > Cyanobacteriia > PCC-6307 > Cyanobiaceae > Cyanobium. The sequence goes on along the minus strand of JBILDB010000186.1, from coordinate 748 downwards.
ATCGGCTCCTCACTTGAAGCGCAGGTGCACTTGGAATGGGCCCCAGGCGAGGCCAGCCATGATCTGCGCCAGGCCCTCGCCCTGCTCAAAGCCAGCCCCCACCCGGAGGTGGACAACCTGGCCGATTGGCTACTGGTCTCGGCCCTGCAGATCGGCGGCGTGCCCCCCACTGATGTCCTCGCCGAGGCGACGGAGGACGGCCTCAGCGTGCGAATCGCCCGGGCCGAAGGCCAGAAGTGCGAACGCTGCTGGCACTACGAAACCGACATCGGCCATTTCTCGGCCCACCCCAGCCTCTGCGGGCGCTGCGTCGCGGTGCTGGCGGTCTGATCTGGCTCAGCCCAGCAACCGCGGCAACAGCAACCCCGAGCGCTCCCGGTAGGACTCAAAGCCGGGATAGCGGGCGAGGGATTGGTCCTTCTTGCGCATATTTGGCAAAAACACCGCCAGGCCAAAAACCGCCAGCACTACATAGGGCAGCCAGTGCATCGCCACCATGGCGAAGGAGAGGTAGATGAGCACTTCACCCAGGTAGTTGGTGTTGCGGCAGCGGGCGAAAAAGCCATCCTCGATCAGCCCCGGTTGCAGCTTGAGCACAAAGTGCTTCTGGGCATCACTGGCGAAATGCAGGAACACACCCAGCAGATTGATGGCGATGGCGCCAGCCAGCAGCGGCAGGGGCGGCACCGCTCCCGAGGCAATCAACAGCCACGGCGCCAACCAATACAGCCCCAGCATCAGAAAGAGC
>JBILDB010000185.1:0-5218 GCA_044352805.1 Cyanobium sp. | reverse complement strand
TTTGGTGAGCTTCCAGCCTGGCCGCAAAGATTTTGATGCCTATCTTGAACTCGTGGACCACCTGGAAACGATCCTGGCCAGGCGCGTCGACCTGGTGACCACGGAGGGGCTGAGCAGGCATCTGGCCGCTTCGGTTCTTGGGGAGGCCCTGGATGTCGCCCTCGACGCGTGAGCTGCTGCTCCATATCCTGGATGAGACAACTTATTGACGACGTGGTGAGCGAGCTTGCCTGGACCATACGGCTCTCTGGGCAACTGGAGCTAACAGATTAAATTCCAGATACAAAGAACACAAAAATGTCTGAATCTTGCGTAAATCTACATATCGAGCGCCTCCCCGAGGGAGGTTATTTGGCGACCTCAGAGGCCATTCAGGCTTGGTGGCTCAGGGTCGCACGGTGTCAGTAACCCTGGAAATCATCCGTGATGTTGCTCGAAGACTGCTGGAATCTCAATAGCTCAGAGTATAGCTCTAGTTGTCGAACGAAGTCAACATGCTTAACCAAGTGCCTCCAGGACCATCTCCAATGTTTGGTGAGTGTGCTGGGCCACATCTTTGAGGATCTGCCGGAGTGTTCCAACTCGCAATGGCTTGTGAGCTGGAATCGTGAGGTGTTGCTCACTGTCTCCATTGCTGCGGGTGAGCCGTATGTGGCTGCCGCTCTGCCTGGTGATGGAGTAGCCAAATTGTCCAAGCTGTTTGGCCAGATCAGCCCCGTTGAGATCCCTAGGGATTCTCACAGGGTCAACAACTCCTGGCGCACATGATGCAGGCGAATCAACGGCGGAGCCTGACCCTCATCGAAGTGACAGTGCACCGCATCGCGAATCTCCTGGTGGAGCTCGTTGAGGCTGTCCGCCTCGGTATGAATCGCTTGCCCCACAGCGCTGGCGCGATAGGAGCCATCCTCAGCCTCTTCGACAACAAAAAGAATTTCGTTCATGACAGTAGCCTCGCCTGTCCATTCTGGCAGCCGATGCAGGTGTTGGTGCTGTCCTTAGCAATCACCAGCTTGGGGGCCTGCATGGCGTGGTCGCCGAGGCCCTCGTCGATGTGTACCACCGAACCGATGAAGTGCACGCCGATCTCATCGGTGGCACCAACACGAAGGATGTCAGCCCAGAGCTGCTGGCATTCCTTCAGCGTCCACGAATAGGTGCGCTGATAGATCGGGATGATGAACTGGGAGAAGGCGCCCAGGATCTGGAGCAGCTTAACTTCTGTAGCTTTCACGGCCTAACTCTCTCGCCAACGCCCAATAAATCAGAGCCCGATATTGAATACAGATCGCTCAACTCCGATGCTGCTTGAAGATGGAGTGCAACCTGGTCCTCAATGCTGTCAAGGGCAGATACTATTCTAAGCTGCTCATTCATGGGAGGTAGCGGTATTTTAATCAAGGCCAATGATCCCTTATTTAGCGTTTCGCCCTTTGCAGCCCTATTGCCAGATATGCGGCTTGCGATGAGTCGCAAGGCATGATACAGATAGGCCCCATCTAGTTCGCTCGGGCGCTTAATCGGGAGTGCGGCTATCGCCTCGTTTGTGCAGAGAGGTATTTTGACTATGGACACCTTTCCGATAGAAAGCTTGAAGCTAAAGATTACTGTTCCAGGCTCAATCTTACGCATATTGCATTGCTCTATTGCAAGGTCGGTAATAGACTCCTTTGTTAGCGACAAGTACTTTGCCCCACTCATGTCGGAAATCGAGGACCACGGATGCGAGCCCCCCCAGTAATCGGCACATGCTCTCGATGGAGTTCTGCCAATTTTAATTTCGCAGAGATTGCCAAGATTTTCAGACGGCCAGTTCATTTGAGGGAATCCTCAATGCGCTTCATGCCATCTATTATCTCAGTCTCCAGTCGTCTCAGGCTGCCGATTATCTCCTGGGGTGTGCGCATGCAAGCCGAAGAAACAGCTTTCTGTTTGTATTTGTTCAACCCGAGATCATAGTTATTAGCTGCTATTTCGGCTTTTGGGACGCAAAAACTTTGTTGCTTTCTGTTTCTCGACCTTTCGCCTGATGATTTTTGTCTCCACCGCGCTAGGCAGTCAGGTAAATTATTAAGTAGGAGCTCATCGCTGGCAAGAGAGAGGGCTGGAGCTGCCCCAAGTTTATCCAGGGAGAGTAGCGGGTTTCTCCGATCATCTAAAGTCCATCCGTCTGAGACCAAATCATAAAACCATACGTGGTCGGTTCCCCCTTGGCCGGTTTTCGTGAACAGAAGGATGGCTGTGCTTAGACCGGCGTATGGCTTAAATACTCCGCTGGGCAAGAACACTATTCCTTCTAGCATATGCTCTTCAACAAGTGAACGACGAAGTTTCACATGGGCTTTTGTCGAATCAAAAAGAACGCCATCTGAAACGATAACCGCCGCTCTCCCCCCAGGCCTTAGGAGACGAAGGAAAAGCGCCATAAAGAGCACTTGAGTCTTTTTGCTTTTAACAAAGCTTGTTAGAGCGCTGCTGGCGCTATTCTCATCCAACGACCCCTCAAATGGCGGATTAGCAAGAATCAGGGTGTACATATCCTTTTCTTTGGTGCCTTCCTGAGAAAGTGAGTCTCGATAACTAATGCTTGGACTTTCGACACCATGAAGCAGCATGTTCATCGCACCAATGCGTAACATGGTGAAATCGAAATCAAAGCCGTGAAACAGGCCATGGTTGAAATGCTCACTTAGCGTCGCATCACCGAATATCTCAGGATGATGTTTGCGAAGGTATTCACCTACTGACACTAAGAAGCCACAGGTTCCGCAGGCCGGATCCACCATCACATCGCGCGGGGTGGGTTCGGTCATCGCCACCATCAGCTCAATAATGTGGCGTGGTGTACGAAACTGGCCGTTGGTGCCCGCGGTGGATAGCTTGCTGAGCATGAACTCGTATATGTCCCCCTTGGTATCTCGTTCTTCCATCGGCACCGCGTCAAGCAGACCAACTACTTTGGCGAGTAATCCAGGCGTGGGGATAGTAAAACTCGCATCTCGCATATGTGCTGCATAAGCCGATTCTTCACCGCCTAGCTCGCGTAGAAACGGAAAAACTCTTTCACCCACCAACCGGTACATCTCAGCGGAGTTTCCTAGCTGCTTGAATCGGCTCCAGCGCAACTCCTGGCAATCATCCGGAAAAATGCGGCGCCTCATCGGCTGACCCGAGCGCTGGCTGCGACGTTCCTCCAAGGTTTCCAGCTCATCGAGCCGCCGGATAAATAGAAAATAGGTGAGCTGCTCTAACACTGCCAACGGGTTGGAGATCCCGCCAGTCCAGATCTCTCGCCAGATGCGGTCGATCTGGTTGCGCAATTCGCCGGTGAGCACCGAGGCCGCTGTGGTGCCGGGGGCGATGGCGGCTTGGGGGGAAGTGGCGCTGTCGCCGTTGCCGCTGCGGCGGGGGCGGGTGCCAGTGGCCGGGGCCGCAGCGCGCGGAGGTGGATCTACCCCAGGCGCTCTCAAGCCTCCGCCGGGGCCCTTCACACCCTCCGCGGCCCCCAGGGAAACCACCTGGCTCTTGAGCTCCTTCAGTTCCTCATCGCTGATGGCCTCTCCCGCCTCGCGCTCCAGGGCTGTGCGGATCTCGTCGTTCGTGATCCGGCTACCGTCCTCCGGGATCAGAGCGATCAGGTCGTTGACGAAGTCGGCGAGGTCGGGCATCGGTGCGGGCTGGAGACGCTGGGCTGGGGATCAGGGAAGCAGAGCCTGGGACTGGGGCAGGACCTGAACCTGGGTGATCTCACGATGGCTTGGCGGGCATGAAACAGCACAGTTGCCCTGCGTAGGACGAGAACTGGACCTGTTGGTGACCATCCGGAGTCCTGGCTTGGCCCTTGCTTGGGTAGTTCTACAGCGAGGCAGCGGTAGATGCAGTGCGATCTCCATGCCCATGCTGGCGTGGCTATGCACCAACCGCATAGTTTTTTTGATCGGGACTCCTCGAGGTCTGGCGGATTCTCATCGGCCAAACCGACCTGGCGAGCTATCATTAAATGTAACCCCAGTAGATACCGCCATGGAAGCGTAAGCCACTCCAAGCGCCAGCCCCGACGACATCCGCCGCGCCGCCACCCGACGCAAAGTGCGCGCACACCGCCAGCGGTTGCGGGCCCAGGGGATGCGGCCGATACAGATCTGGGTTCCGGATGTGCATTCGCCTGGGTTCGCAGCCGAGGCGCGGCGGTAGTCGCTCCTAGCGGCGCAGAGCCCTGAGGAGGCTGAAATCCAGTCCTTCATCGATTCGGTCTATGAGTGGCCTGACGACGATTACAGCCAATGAAGCGCGGTGAGATCTGGTCCAAGGTCGGTGGCCCTGGCTATGCCAGTAAGCCTCGCCCAGCTGTGATGATTCAGGACGACGGCTTTACCGAAACGCTAGCGATTGCCGTTTGTCCGCTGACCAGTCAGCCGATAGAAGCCCCGATGCTGCGCATCCAGGTGGAACCATCGCCCGAAAATGGTCTCCGAGCTGCCAGCCGCCTGATGGTCGACAAAGTCACCACCGTGCCCAAAAGCCGCCTGGGCCAGTGCATCGGCCGCCTAGCCGATGACGACCTGCTGAGCCTCAACCGCTCGTTGCTGGTGTTTCTGGGCCTGGCCCGCTGATCGAGCTGGCGTACCGCTCATCGCAGCATCCCCTCCAGCTCCTCGATCCCCTGCAGGATCTCCTGCTCGATCGCCCGCAGTTCCACCAGGATCTCCAGCGGTGGCCGGTGCTTTACCTCGTCGTGCACCAGCTCCTTGTAGCGGTTGAGGCTGAGGTCGTAGCCCTGGGTGCTGACGCCGGGTAGGCCGCTGGGCCGCTCCTGGACCTGCTGCACCAGGCCCCGACCTGCCATCAGAAACTGGGTATGATCATATTTATCTGCATACTTTTTCCCGGTCATGGCGCGCTCCAGCCCCCTTGCTGAACGGGTAACCGTGACCATGCCGTCCGAGCTGGTCGCCGGGATCGACCGCATCGAGAGCAATCGCAGTCGCTTCATCGCCGAGGCCGTGCGCCACGAATTGCAGCGGCGCCAGCGCCTCGAACTGCTGCGCTCTCTGGAGGCTCCCCATCCCGACAGCGCCGCCACTGCGGCCCTTGGCCTGGCGGACTGGGCCGAGGCCCTGCCTGAAGGGGACAGCGACCTGCTCGATCCCAGCGCCGGAGAGCCTGTGCACTGGCGACCGGAATCGGGTTGGCAGCACGCCGGCTCCCCCGAGATCAA
>JBILDB010000184.1:0-5231 GCA_044352805.1 Cyanobium sp. | reverse complement strand
TGACGGATGAAGTGGAAATTGAGGCTGCACCTGGTGTGCTGACAATCAGACCATCGCTGCAGCCAAGGGCAGGCTGGGCAGAAGCGGCAGCCGCCTGCGACGCGGAGGGTCTTCTCGATGAAATGACCACCACACGCTTTGACGACGAAGAGTGGGCATGCTTATCCGTTTTGTGTACCTTGCCGTTTTGACGACAAAGATGACCACATGGTGGCTGATCAGCTGAGGGTAGTCGATAGAGAGTGTTTAGTTAAACGTCTGGGGATTTTGCCCGATGCCACCCTGATTGAAGTCCTTAGTGTATTGCAGGCTATGTTTGCGGTGTAGCCAAGGTTGGTTCAAGGCACCAAATTCTCAAGGCACCAAATTCACCAGCTTCCCAGGCACCACAATCACCCGCCGCGGCGCTTGGCCCTCCAACCACTTCTGGGCGATGTCGCTGGCCAGGGCCAGCTGTTCGAGGGTGGCGCTATCAGCATCGGCTGGCACCTCAAGCGACCCGCGCACCTTGCCCTTGACCTGAATCACCAGGGGAATGGTGTCGCGCACCAGTGCCGAGGCATCAGCCACGGGCCAGCGTTGCCGGTGGATGCTGCCACCGCTATCGCTATCGCCACCGCTATTGCTATCGCCCCCGAGCTTCTGCCATAGCTCCTCGGCAAGGTGGGGCGCAAAGGGGGCCAGCAGCAGCAGCAAATTGCGCAGGGCCTCCTGGGCCACCGCCGGGCTGGCCTGCTCGATCAAGCCGGCCATGGCGTTGGAGAGTTTCATCAACTCCGAGATCGCCGTATTGAACTGCAGGTTGCCCTCCAGGTCCGCTTGCACCGCCGTTATGGCCTCATGCACCGCCCGGCGCAGCTCCCGATCGGCCTCAGACGGGGCAGGGCTTGCGGCACTTGCTGGGGGCGCGGCGGCATGGGCTGGCACGGCGAGGGGCGCCAAGGTCAGCCCCCGCTGCACGCTGCTTTCGACTAGCCGCCAGAGGCGTTGCAAAAAGCGGAACTGGCCTTCCACATCGGCATCGTCCCATTCCAGATCCTTTTCGGGCGGCGCCTTGAACAGGATGAACATGCGGGCCGTGTCGGCGCCATAGGTTTCGATCACCTTGGCCGGATCGACACCGTTGTATTTCGACTTGGACATCTTGTCGTAGCTCACCTCCAACAGCTCGCCGCTGATCGGATCGCGGGGATCGTTGGGATCGCTGACATCGGCCGGGGCCACATAGCGGTTGCTGTGGGGATTGCGGTAGGTGATGCCTTGCACCATCCCCTGGGTGAGCAGGCGCTCAAAGGGTTCGCCAAAGCCCAGCAAACCCCGATCCCGCAACACCTTGGTGAAGAAGCGCGAATACAAAAGATGCAGAATGGCGTGCTCAATGCCGCCGACGTATTGATCCACCGGCAACCACTGGTCCACCGCCGTCCGACCGAAGGGCACTGTGGTGGATTGGGGATCGCTATAGCGCAGGTAATACCAGGATGAACACATGAAGGTATCCATGGTGTCGGTTTCGCGCCGGGCCGGACCCTGGCAGCGGGGGCACGGCACATTCACCCAGTCCTCCAGTTGGGCCAAGGGCGAAGCACCCTTGCCGCTGAAGGCCACATCGCGGGGCAACTCCACCGGCAACTGGTCTGCGGGCACCGGCACCACACCGCAGCTGGGGCAATGCAGCACCGGAATCGGGCAGCCCCAATAACGCTGCCTGGAGATCAACCAATCGCGCAGGCGGTATTGGCGGCGGGCCTGGCCCCAGCCCTCGGCGCTGGCGGCTTCCGTGATCGCCTGGCGGGCCGCCGCCGAGCTGAGGCCATTGAAACGCTCTGATTCGATCAGCACCCCGGCCTCGGTCCAGGCTTCACCCAGGTAAGCCTCGGCATTGGAACCTTCCGGGATGATCACCTGGCGCACGGGCAGCTCGTGGCGACGGGCGAACAAAAAGTCCCGTTGGTCATGGGCCGGCACCCCCATCACAGCGCCGGTGCCGTAATCAGCCAGCACGTAATCGGCGATCCAAAGCGGAATCTGGGCGCCGCTGGCGGGGTTGATCACGTAGCTGCCCAGGGGCACCCCCCGCTTGGGGCGATCCTCGGCGGTGCGCTCCTGCTCGCTCTGACCGCTGACCAGATCGCAGAACGCCGCCACCGCCAGGGCCTCCTCGGGGCTGGTAAGGCTCTCGACGCGGGGATGGTCCGGGGCCAGCACCAGATAGGTGGCTCCGTAAATGGTGTCCGCTCGGGTGGTGAAGACGCTGATCGGGTCCGCCGCAGCGCTCCCGTCGGGCGCCACCACGCTGAAACGCAATTCAGCCCCTTCGGAGCGGCCGATCCAGTTGGCCTGCATCGTGCGCACCCGCTCCGGCCAGCCCGTCAGGGAGGGCAGGTCATCCACCAGGGCATCGGCATAGGCGGTGATGCGCAGAAACCACTGGCGCAACAAGCGTTTTTCCACCTTTGCCCCGGAGCGCCAGGACCGCCCTTCGCCATCGACTTGTTCGTTGGCTAATACGGTCTGGTCAATCGGATCCCAGTTGACGCTGGCCTCCTTTTGATAGGCCAAGCCGGCCTCCAGGAACTGCAGGAACAGCCACTGGGTCCAGCGGTAGTAGTCGGGATGGCAGGTGGCGATCTCCCGCTTCCAGTCGATCGAAAGGCCCAGCCGTTGCAGCTGGCTGCGCATCTGGGCGATGTTCTGCTCGGTCCAGTCCGCCGGATTGACGCCCCTTTCAATCGCCGCGTTCTCCGCCGGCAACCCGAAGGCATCCCAGCCCATCGGATGCAGCACGCGCCGGCCCCGCATGCGCTGCACGCGGGCATAGACATCGGTGATCACATAGTTGCGCACATGGCCCATGTGCAGGCTCCCCGAGGGATAGGGGAACATCGAGAGGGCATAGCAGGGCTCTCCTTCGCCCTGCTCCGGGGTGTCGTCCAGGTCGAGTTCACGCCAGCGCCGCTGCCAGCGCTCTTCAATCGCCTGGGGGAGATAGCGTGAAGGGTCGCTCAAGGGGTGGGCCGGCATGTCCAGAGCGATGGTGCCATAACCCCCCATCGCCAGACTCAGCGCAGGCAACGCACCAACACCACCGCTTCGCGGTTGATCAGCAGCACGGACTCCCCCATCGGCTCCCGCAGGGCCAAATAGTGCACGTCCTGCCAGGCCAGCACACCCTCCAGCGATTCGCCCGTGATGATCTTGATCTGCACCAGTTGGTGGTTGCGAATCAGATCCTGAAGATGGCGAATGCTCGGCAGGGAGGTGTCGAGTCGCGAGTGTTTGGTGTCAAAGGCGCTCTGCATAGGATTGGGGCCCTATCGCGTGAAACCGTTGCCGCCGTCTTCCCATGCTCCCCTCGCCGGTTGGCTCGCCCACGGTTTCAGCAAATACCAGGGCCTGGGCAACGACTTTCTGCTCATCGATGCGCGAATTTTAAGCGAGATCGACAGCCCGGACCCAAACCCAGAAGCGATTCGTCAGATTTGTGATCGTCGCTATGGCATTGGTGCCGATGGTCTGATATTGGCTCTGCCTCCCCGCCAGGGGGGTGAGCTGCGCATGCGCATCTTCAATGCCGATGGCAGCGAACCGGAGATGTGCGGTAACGGCATCCGTTGCCTGGCCAGGTTTCTGGCCGACCGCGACGGTGATGCTCCAGGCCGCCGCTGGTTGATCGAGACCCTGGCGGGCACCATCGTGCCCGAGCTCCAGGCCGATGGCAGCGTGCGGGTGGACATGGGCCCGCCCTGCCTGCGCCCCGAAACCGTCCCCACCACCCTGGAAGTGGGACCGGCCGGTTTGCCCCAGGGCGTCTTGATGGTGGCGGGTCAGACCTTTGCCGTGGCCGCCGCCGGCATGGGCAATCCCCATGTGGTGATTCCGGTGGCCGATCTCGATGCTGTTGATCTCGAAGCGCTGGGGCCCCTGCTGGAGCACCACGAAGCATTTCCGGCCCGCACCAACGTGCATTTCGTCCAGATCCTCAGCCCCAACCATCTGCGCCTGCGGGTCTGGGAGCGGGGGGCAGGGCCAACCCTGGCCTGCGGCACCGGTGCCTGCGCCACCCTGGTGGCCTGCCACCTGCTTGGGCTGGCCGAGCGGCGGGCCCGCCTGGACTTGCCCGGTGGCGCCCTGGAAATCGAGTGGGATGGGGCCAGCGGACCTGTCTGGATGACTGGCCCGGCCGAGGCGGTCTTCCATGGACAGCTCGCCCACGAGACCGATCTGGCCGAGGCCGAGCCGACCTGGGCCGAGCCGGCCGGGGCCGAGCTGGCCGGGGCCGAGTCGGCCGGGCCCAGCGACGCTGAGTTGCCCCAGGCTGCCGCCATCGACTGCGCCGTGGCCTGCGTAAAGGGCTGCGTGCGGCCCGAGGCCTGCCCCAACGCCGAGGCCCGGGCCCGGGTGCAACAACTACTGGAAATGCGATCCCTTGATGAATTGGTGGCAATTGCCACCAATTCCCTAGAAGACCGGTTGATGGGTCGCTTGCCCCGCGATGGCGGTCGGGCCGGTTAAGGCCGTGGCCCCCGCAACCGCCGCCGCCAGGGGGGGCTCCGAGGGCCCATGGGATTTGGCCCAGTACCTGGACACCTGCGCCACCACGCCCCCGAGCCAGGCGGCGCTGGCGGCCATGGCGGCGGCGGCCCCGCTGGTCTGGGCCAATCCCTCCAGCCTGCACGGCTTCGGGTTGGCGGCGGCAGAAGCCCTCGAACGCAGCCGCTGCAGCCTGGCCCACCATCTCGGCGCCCAACCCGACGAGGTGGTGTGGTGCTCGGGGGGCACCGAAGCCATTCAAATGGCCCTGTTGGGCCTTGCCGCCCAGCTCCCCATCGGGCGGCTCTTGATCTCGGCGGTGGAGCATCCGGCCACGGAGATGGCCGCCGCCCGCCTGCAACAACAGGGCTGGCAGCTGGCCCGTCTGCCGGTGGATCGGCACGGCCTGGTGTGCCTTGAGCAGTTGGAGGAGCTGCTGCAGCCGCCAACGCGCCTGATGTCGTTGATCTGGGGGCAAAGCGAGGTGGGCAGCCTCCAACCCCTGGAAGCAATTGGCGCCCAGTGCCAGCGTGCCGGGGTGAACCTGCATGTGGACGCGGTGCAGGTAGTCGGCCATCAGCCGATTGATTTCGCCTCCCTGCCGGTGGATCTGCTCAGCTGTGCCGCCCACAAATTGCAGGGCCCCCGGGGCATCGGCGCCCTGCTGGTGCGGCGGGGCCTCAACCTGGAGCCCTTGC
>JBILDB010000183.1:0-5241 GCA_044352805.1 Cyanobium sp. | reverse complement strand
CCGCAAATGGCGCGAGCTGTTGGTGGCACTGCAACTGGAAGCCCGCTTCAGCAAGGCCGAACTGCTGCGCAGCTATCTCAACCGGGTGTATCTGGGGGTGGGCTGGGGCTTCGAAGATGCTGCCCGTCGCTACTTCGATCGTCCAGCCAAACGCCTCAGCCTGGAACAGGCAGCCCTGCTGGTGGGGCTGCTGCCTTCACCGAATGGCTACGACCCCTGCCTTTACCCCCAGGCCGCCCTGGCCGCCCGCAACGGCGTCCTGGCCAAGATGGAAGCCACCGGCCGCATCAGTTCAGACCAGGCCCACCGCGCCCGCAGGGCCCCCATTGAGCTGGCGGCCAACGCCTGCCGCTCCAGATCGCGCCATGTGGCCCCCTTTTACAGCGACCAGGTGCGCCGTGATCTGGAGAACCTGGTGGGCAGCGAAGTGGCAGCCCAGGGCAACTACCTCATCGACACCCATCTCGATCCAGCACTGCAAAACCTGGTGGAGCGCCTGCTGCGGCAAAAGCTTTTGGCCAGTGCCGAGCTGGGCGTCAGCGAGGGGGCTGTGGTGGTGCTCGACAGCCGCAACAGCGGCATCCTGGCGATTGCCGGGGGCCGTGATTACCGCCAGAGCCAGTTCAACCGGGCCACCATGGCCCAGAGACAACCGGGCAGCACTTTCAAGCTAATTCCCTACGCCGTGGCGATTGAACAGGGAGCCCGGGCTGGCGATTCCATCGCCTGCGGTCCCCTGCGCTGGCAAGGCCAGTTTTTCGATAGTGCCTGCGGGGGCCTGATCAGCCTGCGGCAGGCCCTGGCCATCAGCAGCAACACGGCCGCCTTGCGCCTAGCCCGTCGTGTGGGCCTCACCTCCCTCACCCAGAAAGCTAGGGATCTGGGCATCACCAGCCCCCTCGAACCAGTGCCTGGTCTTGCCCTTGGCCAAAGTGAGGTGACCCTGCTGGAGCTGACTGCCGCCTACGGAGCCGTCGCCAACAACGGCATCTGGCATGCCCCCAGCACGATTCGCAAGCTCACCGACGCCGAACGCTGCCATAGCGGCGACGGGGATTCGGGCAGCGGCATGGCAGCTAAACCAAGCCCTGGCACCAGCACCGGCAAGGCCGGCGAGTACCCCTGCCGAGGAGGGCGAGACACCCCCAACTTGCACAACGTCGGTCGGCGCGCCATGGCCGCCAGCACAGCGGCGACCCTGCAGGAACTGCTGCGGGGAGTGGTCAGCAACGGCACCGGCACGGCGGCCTACGTGGGAGGCCGCTCAGGAGGCAAAACAGGCACCACCAACGAGGGGCGTGACCTGCTTTTCGTGGGCTACGAGCCCGCGCGGCACTGGGTCATGGGGGTCTGGATGGGCAATGACGACAACCGTCCGACCCGAGCCACCAGCGCCCTAGCGGCCGGACTCTGGGGAGAAATAATCCGCGCCGCCTCACCTTGATGCCCAGGATGCGCCTGTGGATGGGAATCGGCCTGGGCCTGGTGGCGTTGTTATTGGTCGCCGCCGTGCTGCAGGGCTTCAACCAGTTGATCTGGCAGTTGAGCTATTGGCTGCCGGGCTGGCTGGTCGCCCCCTTGGTGTTGCTGCTGCTGGCGGCCCTTGCCCTGGGGCTGGCCCAGTTGGTGCTGCCCTGGTGGCGCCGCGGCGGCAACGGCCGCCCTCGGCGCTCCAGCCCACCCCAACCCCCAGCCAGCAGCCGCCGGGAAGCCGCCTCTCGCCACCTGGAGGCCATCGACCAAACCCTTGATCGGGTGCGTGATGAGGTAGAGCGGGAAGCCCTGCGCCAGGAACGCCAGCGCCTGCAGGCCGAACTGGAACGGGGCGACCTGGAAATCGCCGTCTTTGGTAGCGGCTCCACGGGCAAGACCTCCCTGATCCGAGCCCTGCTCAACGAGCTGGTGGGCAGCGTGGCGGCGGCCATGGGCTCCACCGAGCGCAGCGCGCGCTATCGCCTGCGGCTGGAGGGCCTGCCCCGGGCCGTGATTCTCGAGGACACCCCAGGGATCCTCGAAGGGGGCCATGAGGGCCGACAGCGGGAAGAGCTGGCTCGCCGCCGAGCCGCCAAAGCCGACCTGCTGCTGCTGGTGGTAGATGGCGACCTGCGGGCGGCGGAACAGGAGGTGTTCGACACCCTGGCCAGCCTGGGCAAACGCCTGCTGCTGGTCCTCAACAAATGCGACCTGCGGGGCGAACGGGAGGAGGAACGACTGCTGGCTCTGTTGCGACAGCGAGGCGCCGGCCGTATCGCCCCTGAGGATGTCATTGCCGCCAGCGCCGCGCCCCAAAGCGTGCCGAGGCCGGGGGGCCGCCCCCTGCAACCCCCTGCGGAGGTCCAGGGGCTGCTCAGACGCATGGCGGCGGTTTTACGGGCCGATGGCGAAGAGTTGATCGCCGACAACCTGCTGCTGCAAAGCCGCCAGTTGGGTGAAGCCAGCCAACAACTGCTCGATCGCCAACGGGGCCGGGATGCCGAGACGATCGTGGAGCGCTACATGTGGATTGGGGCGGGTGTGTTGCTGGTGAATCCCCTGCCGGGCGTGGACCTGCTGGGAACGGCGGCGGTCAATGCCCAGATGGTGATCGAGATCGGCCGCCTCTACGGGGTCAGCCTCAGCCGGGAGGCGGCCCAGGATCTGGCCCTCTCCGTGGGCCGCACCCTGGCGGGGTTGGGTCTGATCAAAGGGGGAATTGGTCTGATCAGCGGTGCCTTGAGCTTGAACCTGCCGGCCCTGCTCCTCAGCCGTGCGGTACAGGCGGTGACGGCCGCCTGGCTGACGCGGGTGGCAGGACGCAGCTTCATCACCTACTTCCGCCAGGACCAGGACTGGGGAGATGGTGGCGTCCGCGAGGTGCTCCAGAAGCAATACGAGCTCAACAAGCGCGAAGGAGCCCTGCACCGCTTTCTAGAAGTGGCCCTCAGCCGCGTGGTGGAACCCTGGCAACGCCGTCAGGAGCGGCGGCTGCCACCGCAGGCGCAGCGGCGAGGCCCAGGGCCTCGGGGGGAGGAGGCAGCAGGGGGCCCTGCCGATCAAGCCAGGTGACCAGCAGCAGATAAACAACGGCAATCAGGATCGATAGGGCGCCGGTGACAAGGGCCACCCAACGGGAACGGACATCGCTGGGCGGCGTTGCCATCAAGGGAGTATCGGGCGCAAGATCCAACCGTAATTGCAGACCTGCCCCCCCCAGCCGGATCAAGGGTGCTGCTGCTGCACCAGCGCCGCGAGATGCTCCAGGTGCTGGGAACGGGTATGGGGATTCCCCAGGACCGCTTTGAGGTGGTGGCGGCCCTGATACAGGGGGCGGGAAAGCAACAGCCCTTCCGCCAGAAGTCGTTCGCGCAAGCGCCGACTCCAGATGTCGCTCGCTGCGGCATCGAGGCCTGCAGGGGCAAAAGCCAGCAGATGGAGGGAGCCGCTGCGTAGCACCAGTCGCTCATCAACGCTCAGCAACTCCTGTAGCCGCCGCCGCCGCGCCAACGCCCCCCCTAGCAAGGACTCGATGCCTGCCTGGCCGAGGTGGCGCAGCCCAAGCCACAATTTCAGAATCTCAGCCGAACGGGTTCCCTGCAGACCCTCTTCCCCCCCATGGCCAAGGCCCCAACTGGGCTCCATGTAGGGCAAACCGGTAGCGAAGGTGGCCTTCAACAGCGAAGGATCGGCGAGCAGCAACAGGGAGGATGTCTTGGGAATACCCAACAGCTTCTGGGGATTCACCGTGATCGAATCGGCCTGGCCCAGACCCTCCAGCGCCGACAAGGGGTGGTCGGCGAGGGCAAACACCGCCCCGATGGCCCCATCGACATGGAGCCAATGGCCAAAACGTTGGCAGATGTTGGCGATGGGGCCCAGCGGATCCACGGCGCCCCGCACCGTGGTGCCGGCCGTAGCCACCACAGCAATGACGGGACGGCCCTGGTGGGCGAGGAGCTGCAAGGTCTCCTCGAGGGCCATCGGCTCCATAGCCCCCTCCTGATCCACCGGCAACCGGATGAGCGCCTGCGGGGGCATGCCCATCACTGTCAGGGCCTTGAGCAAGGAGAGATGGGCATCGTCGCTGCAGAGCACCACCCCATCGCTATTGGTGGCCAGACCGGCCCGTTGGCGAGCCACCACTAGGGCCATCAGATTGCTAATGGTGCCGCCACTGGCCGCCACCCCACCAGCACCGGCAGGCATGCCGATCTGCCCGGCCAACCAGCCACAGAGACTTCTCTCCAGACGGCTGAGGCTGGGAGAGAGCTCTTCGGCCAGAAGATTGTTATTCAGGCCCGCGCAGATCAATTCGGCCGCCAGGCCCGCCACCAAGGGGGGGGGATCCAGGTGGGCGAGGGCACCGGGATGGCTGGGGTTGTAGGCGCCCTCCATCACCATTTGCAGGTCAGCAAGAAGCCGGTCGGGGGAGAGTCCCACCCCTTCCGGTTCGATCGCAGGCATAGCGCTGAGGCCAGGCAGGGGCGTGCCTTTGCTGCTGCGTCCCAACCACCCGCAGAGCAAACTAGAGGCACGATGTAAAAAGTCCTCCAGCGCCGGATCGACCTCGTCGGGATCAGCGAAAGGGGAAAGGGCGATCAGCGGCACAGTCTGCCGCTGGAAAGGGGGCGCACTGGCCAACGGCGGGATTCTCTCGTGCTGCCATTGTGCCTGGCGTCGGCCAGCGGAGCAAAGAATGGATTCACATCACCAAGGAGGGCCCTGCGGTCATGGATGGGGGCACTGACCACAACCTCTGGATGGGTCGCCTGCTGCGCCTCGCCCAGCGGGTGGGAATGGAGGGGGAGGTGCCGGTGGCGGCAGTTATTTTGGATGAAAGGGGAATGGCCATCGGCTGGGGCAGCAACGTGCGCCATCGCCAACAAGATCCCCTGGGCCATGCCGAGCTGGTGGCGCTCAGGCAGGCGGCTGCCCTGCGGGGCGACTGGCGCTTCAACGGCTGCAGCCTGCTGGTGACCCTTGAACCCTGCCCCATGTGCGCTGGTGCCCTGGTTCAAGCCAGGATGGGGCAGGTGGTCTATGGGGCAGCGGATCCTAAGCGCGGCGCCCTTGGGGGTTGCCTGGATCTCGCCAACCATGCCAGTGCCCACCATGGGATGCGGGTCCAGGGCGGTGTGCTGGCAGAGGAGGGGCGCCAGTTGCTGGACAACTGGTTCAGGCAGCGACGGCGGCAGGCACGGTTGGCAGGAAGGCGGGAAGCTCGCTTTCCAGCAGGTTGAGCAGGCGATCTACGTTGGCAGGGGT
>JBILDB010000182.1:0-5242 GCA_044352805.1 Cyanobium sp. | reverse complement strand
GCCTCGGCCTGGCGCTCGGCGGCCAGGGAATCGGGCCGCACCAGGGCGCTGCTCACGATCGAGCGGTTGGCGAATGCCCGTACCGGAGTGGAGCCGTCCACCGCGATGCCTCCCCATGCGAGCCGCTGCTCCAGCTCCCGCAGCAGATCCTGGGCGGTGGGGTCGTCCAGCCGGCCGGCCGCCTGGCTCACCACCGCGTACACCTCCCGCAGCCGGTGGGCCGACAGCAGGGCGGTGCCGATGGCGTAGCCATGGCGCACGTTGTCGTTGCGGGGCCGGAAGCCATAGGGGGTAAGCAGCTTCTCGAGGTCCTTGCGCAGGGTGGCCGCCTCAGACGGCAGGTAGGCACCGGGGATGGCCTCAGTGCGCTCGATCAGGTGCTCCGGCAGCGCCACCCCCTCGGCCTGATCAAAGGGCTGTTGCAGCAGATGGCGCAGCAGGGTGAACACCCGCACGAACACCGGTGCGTCGCCGGTCGGCGGGAAGCCCCCATTCACCCCGCCAGGCCAGGGGCCTGTGATGGCTGGCTCGGGATGGGGTGGCGGCAGCTGGAGCGGCGCCAGGGCGGGCTCGGCGCTGCAGAAGCCATTGGCCTCCAGCCAGGCCAGATCTCCCCGGATCGCCGCGGCGTTGCCGTAGCACTCTCCGTGCAGCCGGCGCAGGTAGGCCGCCGCTTGATCGGCCAGATCGCCCTTCGGCAGGGGCGACACGATCGCCTCCAGCTCCGCGCGGGTGGCGGGATCGGCCGCAGAGAGCTCGGGATAGGTGGTGAGCAGCCGCAGCAGGTGCAGCAGCCGCTCCAGATCCAGCAGGCGCGAATAGCCGTGCAGGGCGAAGCGCTTCTCGCGGTTGCGGGCCGAGCGGATGCGGTGATCGAGGCGGGCCAGTTCATCGCGCAGCAGGGCCTGCAGCTCGCGGCCGTGGCTGGGCACCACCGCCACCACCGCCGCGAAGCCCTCGGCCCGCGAGGGGCCAAAGGCCGGATCGGCCAGGGCGGCGGCCATCTCGCGGATCACCGGCTCGGGCACCAGGCGCTTGCGGCTCTGATTCCACTGCAGGCAGGTGGCGAGCGGTGTGTAGAGCCACCAGCCGATCCACTCCACCGGCACCGGCAGGCTCAGGGCCTGGGTGATCGCCAGGCGCCAGGGGCGTCGGGCATGGGTGGCATCCACGATCACCGGCACACCGGCCGCCACCGATGCTTGGATGCGCTGGTGCAGCAGGGCCTCGATTTCCCGCCAGGGACCCTGCACGGCGGCGTCGCCAAACAGCTCGCCGCGCACCACATCCGTCGAAAGAGCCACGGCACCGCTGAGTTCGGCCAGCACCCCGGCCAGAGTGGTCTTACCGCTGGCGGGCGGGCCGATCAGCAGGTGGCAGCGCAGGGGCGCTGGCGAGGGAGCGGCAGGCGGGCTGGTCATGGCCACAGCGTGGCCGGCTGGGGCGTGCCACTGCAAGGCTCTACGAGCGAAAGAGCACAAGAATCTCCACATTTTCAAAGGGATCCGCCAGGCAGCGTTGCTATTTCGCAGCAAGAACTGCAAAAAAATCGCCCCCGTTGTTGAGGCTGCTCCCAGCGCCCTTCCATCCCATGGCTCCCCCCCGTCCACCTGCGTTTGCCCAGGCACCCAACTACCGCCTGCCGAAGCTGCTGGAGGAAATCCGCATGCTTGATCTGCTCGAGCTGTACGGCACGACCGTGCAGACCAGCCGTGTGCTGTGGGTCAGCCAGCCGACGATCAGCCGGCGCTACCGGCGCTTGGCCGCAGATTTCGGCCTGAGGCGCGATCGGCGCCAGCACTGGGCCTGCGGCTACGGCACCTCGGCCACCATGCGCCTGCTGCGGCTGGGCTGCCGCGTCCATCGCTTGGCCGCTGGTGTGGCTCGGCTGGGCAGCGACTTTCTGCATCAACCGCTGCTGGCGGGCTGCCCCTGGCTGCTACCCACCCCCCAGCGCTTCCGGGCGGCGGCCAATTGGCTGGAGTTGGTGCGCCAGGGCGTGCTCGATGGTGCCCTGATCTCTGGCCTGGAGCTGGAGGCACTGGAGGCAACGGAAGGAGTCAATCGCCAGGAGCTGGAGCTGCTGCCGCTCGGAGAGCTGCCCCTGGCCCTGGGGTTCTGCCCCGAGGCGCCAGTCCTGGAGGGCGGTGTGCCCGGAGAACCCATTTCGGAGGTGCTGGTGCCCGATCGAGTCGTGGCGCCAGGTCTGCGGCGGCTGTTGAGCGAGCTGGGGCTGACCCTGCGCAGCGGGGGCAACAGCCTGCAGACCCCCGACGACTGGATCGGCCGGATCCATGGCACCTCACTGGCTTTGGTGGTGGCCGATCGGGAGGCCGACGCTTGGGCCACCCTGCGCCGCTGGCCCCTTCTTGCCTGCCCCCAAAGTCTGGTGTGGCTGGCGCTGCCGGCCGACTGGCAGGAGCATCGGGTGTTACGCCATACCGCACAGGAGCTGGGGCGGCTGGCCGGTGTGCAACAGCTGGAGGGCTGAAAGGATGCGCTCCGTGCACAGATCCAAGACTCGCGGCTTCAAGTGCTTCTGGTCTGCTGCCACCCCAACTGCCACCCCTGCTGAGGCAGGCGGTGTACCGAAGACCACCGGGGCGTTGATGACGATCTGCGTCGCTGAAGCGGGTCTGGATGGTGGCCCAGGAGGGCGACTAACGATCAGGAATCAGTCCTGATGTAGTTGATCTCACACCCCTTCACCATCCGCGCTTCCTGCATCACGGCAGCGGCGTTGAAGGGTGAGAATTCAAACCACTGGAAGAGGTCCAAGCCCCGATCCAGGGTGATCTTCCAGCCGTGGTTGGTGGTGATGCTGCGGGCATGGAAGTTGGGGCTGGCATCGAGCTCCCAGGTAAACGGGGTGCTCGTGCTGGCGAAGGAATCCTGCACCTGGGAGAGGTTCTCCACCTGCTTCTCCATCGTCTCCTGATCGGAGCCAGTGATCAAATGCACAGTGACTTCATCGCCCAGGGGGGTGATCTCGTTCACCATGCGCAGGAATTCCACCAGGTTGCGAACCTGATGGAAAGCCCGGATGTAGGGGTCGCGGATGATGATGCGGCTGCAGCCCTGCAGGTAATCGGCCAAGAGGCGGCGGTAGCTCCACCCTTTGGCGTTTTCCGGCACCACCAGATGTTGTTCCTTTAGCGGAGCGTCGGTGGCAGGCGCTGCCTCGCTGCTCGTTGCAGTAGCAGTTGCCGCCGGTTCGGAGGATGCAACAGGCTGAGCCTTGGCTCCGGCTGCCGGAGCCGCTTCGGGGTGAAGGGGCCTGAGCCCAGCAAAGGCCGGATACTGCTGCTCCTCAGGCGTGAGCACGGTGACTGCTTCTCCGCCGGCAACAGGGCGATAGGCAAAATCGTTGGCCTTGAAGGTGTCGTCAATCCGCAGGATCTGCTCCCGCACCCGGCGGCGGCATTCCATGGCGAATTCGAGCAATTCAGCGATCTCCTCGGGAGCGGCCTTGCCATTGGGGTGGATGATCTTCATCAGGCCGGAGAAGGTCTTCTCAAAGCCCGTCTGATCGCGGGTGGAGACTTCCGAGCTAATCTCGAAGTGCGGCTTGTAGAGGCCGGTGTAGTCCTCGGTGCGCAGGTGCTTGAGCACTTCGGCGATGTAATCCACCACGAAGCCGTAACCGGTGCAGAACAGTTCATGGCGCACCGGTTGCACCTCCCAGCCAGGGTTGAAGGCATGGATCCGATCGAGAAAGGCCGAGTCGATGTACTTGTCGGGCAGCGGCTCGTAGAAGTGGGAGTGCTTGAGCATGTAGGCCACCGACTTCTGGGTGTTGCCCATGAACACCATCGAGGCCTCAGCCGAGAGCTGCTCAATACCCCGCGAGAAGGTGCGGTTAGCCATGTAGTTTTTCATGATGTCGACCAGCGTCTTATCGACCTTCTTGTCCTTGCCGGCGAACTCGTCGAAGCAGATGCAGTCCCAGTAGCCCACCAGGCCGATCTTGCCGTTGGCGTTGCTCACAAACAGCTTCGGGGCGGTGACCTCCGAGCCGGAGATCAACATGCCGTGGGGCGAGAACTCGGCGTAGACGTGGGACTTACCCGTTCCCTTGGGCCCCAGCTCCAACAGGTTGTAGTTGCGCTCGCAGAAGGGGATTAGCCGGATCAGGGTGAGCAGCTTGCCCCGACGAGTGAAGGGTTCTGGGTTGAAGCCCACGCTCTGCATGAGCACGTCGATCCACTCGGCAGTGCTGAATTGCGCCCGTGCCTCCAGGAACTCCTCGTGGTTGACGCCGGCCACCTGAATCGGCTTGACGCTGGAGATCTGCCAGGGGCTGGCCTTGGGATCGGTGGGGAGCTCATACTCCACATCGGTGATCGCCCAAATACCTCCTACTAGCAGCTTGGGATAGCGCTTGATGAAGTCGACTTCGATCGGGACTTTTTTGAGCCCGAGGTTGGTGAACTCCACCTCGTAGAAGCCGCCCTTCTCGTTGAGCTCCACGGTGAGCTTGTCGATCACCTTGTGGGTGCCGCGCTCCTTGATCGTGGATTTCACCAGCTCCGCCTGGTTGCGGTGTACGTAGTGCTTGGCGAGGATCCGCCGCACCGACTCCAGCCCTTCGCTGATCAGAGCCGGGTCGTCGGTGGCGCAGTGCTGCCCGAGCAGGTACTCGAGCACGTAGGTGGGTACCACGGCATTTTGCTTGAGCTCGGTGGTGAGGTCCTTGCGGACCACCAGGCCAGGGAAGTGCTCAAGGATCTTCTGATCCAGGGGGCTTGGGGCCGGAGGGGCAGCGCTGGTGACCATGGGGGGATCAGAAGTTGTCGAAATCGCTGCCGAAGGGCCGCTGCAGCTTGAGCTCCACAGTCTTGTAGGGCACTGGCGTGGCGACACCGTCGAGCTGCCGCTCCAGGCGAAGCTCCAGGGTCTGGTTGTTGTAGTCGCCGGCAGCGTTGGAAAGCTCCAGGACCACCTGCTGCTCCCGCTCACGGGCCTCGCTGGCCGCGGCATCCAGCAGCACGGTGCGATGGGCGCAGAGCAGGGCGCCATCGGCTTTGGCGTAAAGGCCGATGCGCAGCTGCAAGGGCAGGCGCTTTTTGGGCTCCACCGGCTCCAGCTGGAACAGACCAAAAGTCAGCTTGCCCATGGTGATCTTGGCGGGCACCCGCAGCAGCTCGGCCTCCACCACCCGGCTCTCGTCCTTGCGTTCGCGCTTGAGCCGGATCACCGGCACCACCACCTCCTGCAGGGAGGTGCCGCCGTGCACGAAGCG
>JBILDB010000181.1:0-5247 GCA_044352805.1 Cyanobium sp. | reverse complement strand
CCGAAACGCTCTGAGTGGGTGGACAGACACAAGACCGCGTCAACCGACCTTGGGCTTGTGTTAAAAAGCCTTAAGAATGCTTGTATAAATTGCCGTTTCCGCCCCGGTGTCCCCAGTGTCCTTGAGCCGATCCAGGTTGAGGGCGCCACGGTTACCCCGCCGATCCGGGGTTGGCCCCAGGGATGCCTGCCTCGATGTCCGCCTCGTTGTGCGCCCATCCCGCACCCGCCCGAAAGCCCTTCTGGGTCTCGCGCTGCTTGTTCTGGCCGGGGAGGTTTTGTTCCAAAACCCCTTGCAAGCATGGCGAACCAGGCAGCTGGAGCCCCAGCTAGCGAACACGAAGCTTGGACCCCTGTCGGCCCGTTTGCCCAGCAGTGAGGGCATGAGACCGGACCCGATTGACTTTTCCAAAGAAGAACTCCGCGAACTGAACCGTCGTTTTGGCGTCCACGGTCCCCAGCCTGCCCTGGCCCAGTTGTTCACCGAGGGACTAGACCAACTTCAACCCCTGCGCAACCACACCCTGGGAAGGCTGGAGGATCTTCGGCCCCTGATCATCACCCACAGCCGCAGACATGGCATCAATCCGATGCTGGTGGCGGCGGTGCTTTACGACGAGCTGCAGCATGCCAAACCCGGCGAAGACAATCCAATTGTCGTGCGCTCGGGCCTGTTCAATACCCAAGGGCCGGCCCAATTGGGGTTTGAGGAAATGGTCAAGCAAGGACAGCTCCCCGCTTCAGTCAGTCCCGAGCAAATTACGGAAGCGCGGCTGAAGTTGTTGGACCCTGATCGCAATGTGGAACTGCTGGTCGGTAAATTCGCCCGCCTAAGCCGGGCCCTTGGTCTGCCGCAGGGCAGGGTGATGATGGCCAGTGATTCCTCTGCGGATGCCAAGGCTTTGGCAACTCTGGCCTATCTACATAATGGCAAGCTTGATTATCCCGGCCGGATTCTGCGGTATATGCAGGATCCGGCTCTACATGCCCTTATTTATGGACAGCGCTCTTCAACAATCAGTGCTCTTATCTAATGCATTTTGATGTGGTTAACAAAGTACGCCAAGGGCAATCAATCTTTCTTTGAGTTCATTCCAGTCGAAACTGCGGGGATCGGCCCTTTCGCCACCAAGATCTACATGGCGGTGGGTTGTGATGTTCTCAGCGGAGATATTATAATTCATCATCCATTGGGCTAACACCAGGGCCAGGGCGTCATACTGGGCTTGGGAATAGCCACTGTGGCTCAAGGCATTATCTTCGCCATCAAGGGGGGTTTCAAGGCTTAGATGCAGGGCGAAATTGTTGATAGATCCTCCCGCCTTTGGGTTAGTGATGACCCATTCGCCATCGAAAGCGGAATTGCCGGCTCCAAAGGCCCGTTTAGAGGGATCGAGGGCTTGAATAATTCGGCCATCCTCGCCAATGAGCATGTGGTAGCTCACCTGGTCATCATCCTGGGGATGGTGAGTAACGAAGGTATTGATCGCCGAACCCAACCCGTAGACAGTTTCATGCAGTACGACCACCCGTGGTTTCGGGTCAATGCGATTGCCGAAGGCATCTTGTTTATGGCGCTCGCTATAATTTGAAGGGTGAATGCCGATGCGTTGCACCCGCCGATTCAGCTTGGCGTACTGATCTCGCAGCCGCTGGCTCAGGCCTGGGTCCGGGGCGAAGCAGGCATTGGTCAGGGGAGAGCGCCAGGGCGGGTGGGCGGGCGGCTGGGGTGCGGGCTTTGGGGAGCCTGGCGGAGCAGGCTGGCCCCGTCGCACGTCGTCGAGAATTTCCATTAGGGAAGGGTTCTGACCACTGGAGCTAGCCGAGGACATCAGCCCCCTGGCCAACCAGAACGCCATGCCACCACAGAAAAGAATGGCGCCGGCCAGGGCCATGAGCAGCGGAGCCGTCCGGTGGGTCATGGCACCAGGGCAAGCCATTGGCGCCGGCGCTGGAGCGCGGCGTGCGAAGCCCCAGGATTGGCGTTGAGCTGATAACGAACCACCTCAGGGGCCGAGGGCCGAAGGCAGGTTTGCTGCACTTGGCCATCTCGACAAAACAGAATCTCGAGGGGTTCCCCTTCCCTGGCCCTCTGATCCAAGAGGCTGGTGAGATCTTCTTCCACGCTGACGCGGCAGCGTTCGATCGCCAGGATCTCATCGCCTACCTGAAGGCAAGCAACCTCAGCGGGTCCGTCTCGCATCACCTGCTTGATTTTCAATCCCGAAACTCCAGAGCTTTCTACCTGCCATCCGGTGAAAGGGTGGGAAGATGATATGGCATTCAAGCTCAAGCCCACATCTTCGAGATAGCTATCAACTGGTGGATCTTGACGACTTTCCAGCCAAAAGGGCAAAAGGGTGGACAGATCTGCGGCGTGGTCTGTGAAGGCCGCTAGCAAATCCGCCTCTGTGTAACCCCGCCCCCAATAACCATGGCTGGCCCACAACTGACGCAGCACGGAGCTGAGGGCAGACCCATGGCGACGTAGGTGTAGGTCGAGAATCAGGGCTAGCACAGTGCCCTTGATGTAATAGCTGATCTGATTATTACTGGAATAGGCATCCTGGCGGTAAAGCTTGACCCAAGCTTCTTCGCTGCTTTCGCGCAGGCTCTGCACAAAGCGACCCGGTGTGCGGAAATAACGACAAAGATCGTCGCCCAGGTCGGCGAGCAGGTCGGATTCGTCGCTGAGACCGGCGAGCTGGGGCAAAAACAGGTCGTAATAACTAGTGATTCCCTCAACGAACCAGAGGGTGGGCACGATCACTGGCCCGTCATAGTCAATCGGCCAGAGGGGGGCAGGTCTTAGACGCCGTCCATTCCACTGATGCAGATATTCGTGGGCCACCAGTTGTAAAAGCTTGCGCTTGCCATTGGGCTTAGCCAGGGCACGGCGGCCAAAGACCAGCACGCAACTGTTGTCGTGCTCCAGGCCGCCAAACCCCTGCTCAAGCAGGTGCAGCACCATCAGATAGCCCTGGGCAGGTGGGGTGGCCGTTCCCATCAGTTGGCAGCAGGCCTGACATACCGCCGCCACGTCCAGCAGCCAGCGGGGGGCATCAATTGTGGGGTCCCTTCCCCAGGTGACCCAACGATGGGGGACCCCGGCGACGGCGAAGGGGCGGGCCGTCAGCGAACCGACCTCAACCGGGCTGTCCACCAATTGGTCGAAATTGCGAGCTAGCCACCCTCCCTGACCGTCCTCGGGGAGGGGCACAAAAGCCTGCCAATCGGGGGGCAGACGTAACTCCAGGGCATGGGGTTTCCAGCGTTGGCCCTCGATCTGCAAGGCCACCTGGGCCAAGACCACAAAGCCGTGATCCGACTGCAGCTGGCTGGTCCGCACGCTCGATTCGACAGCCAAGAGTCGATAACTGAGGCAAACCGGTGCCAGATCGTCCAATAGGGCGCGCCAGTGGGCTGGACCATGGCGCCGCAAGGGGATGGGGCGCTCCCCCTGCATCAGCTGCAGATCTTCGAGAGTACGGACGTAGTCGCGTATCAAGTAGGAGCCTGGGGTCCAGGCTGGTAGTCGAAGGTCGAGTTGGGTGTGCTCTGGCGTGAAGTCGAGTTGGGCCAAGACCAGATGGCGACCGGGCTCACGCAGATCCAGCCTGAGCCGCGGGGCCGCTGAGGCCTCAACCATGGATTTCGAGCAAGGCCGTGGGCAGGCTCATGGAGGCTTCCTGCAGGGCCTGACGGGCGGCATAGGCCCTGGTGATCTTGCCCAGGAGGCTCTGGAGTGTGTGGGAGCGGCTCAACTGCTGCAGGTCACCGACCAGGCAGAGGGAGCCATCGGCAGACCGCTGCCAGCCCAGTTTTTGCCCGTCCTCCAGTTGCACGGAGATCGCCACC
Organism: Cyanobium sp.; assembly: GCA_044352805.1. Classification (GTDB taxonomy): domain Bacteria; phylum Cyanobacteriota; class Cyanobacteriia; order PCC-6307; family Cyanobiaceae; genus Cyanobium. Next base: position 1,390 of record JBILDB010000181.1, on the reverse strand, counting down.
AGCTGCCGTTCGCCAGCAAAGCCGAGTAGTTCGCCCCCAGGCTCACTGGGAAGCCCCAGGGAAGCAAGCGACTGGTGCAGGATGTCGATATCCCTAAGCACGGTTGGCAAGATAGAAAGATGGGACATGGGCTTGATGTCCTTCTGATGCCGGGTGCGAACGAAAATAGCCAACCGCAGCAGGCTTTTCAGTGGCCACTGCCACAACCCTGGCCCCGACACCAGGGTCCACTCAGGCTGGGGGTGATGGCCTCCGGGGCTGGCAGCAATTTTGAGGCCCTAGTACGGGCCTGTCGCTCGGGCCCCCTGGCGGCCAGCGTGGAGCTGTTGGTGGTCAACCGCGCCGATTGCGGCGCCAGGGGCCGGGCCGAGCGACTCGCCGTCCCCACTGAACTTCTTGAGCACCAGCTCCATCCCACCAGGGAGAATCTCGATCGCGCCCTGATCAAAGCCCTCCAAGCCAAGGCGGTGGACTTGGTGGTGATGGCCGGCTGGATGCGCATTGTCACCCCAGTCTTGATCGAGGCATTCCCGCAACGGCTGCTGAACATCCATCCTTCCCTACTTCCCAGCTTTCGGGGCCTTGATGCGGTGGGCCAGGCCCTCGCCGCCGGCGTGTGCCTGAGTGGTTGCACCGCCCACCTGGTGGCCGCCGAGGTGGATTCCGGTCCAATTTTGGTTCAAGCTGCGGTGCCGGTGCTGGCTGGGGATAACAGGGCCAGCCTGGCCGCCCGGATCCAGGTCCAGGAACACCGCATCCTGCCCCTGGCCGTGGCCGTGGCCGCCGCCCGGCTGGAGTCTTCAGGGATAGAAGGGCAACAGCGGTAATCCCGTGCTGGCCGGCAGCCCCGCCATCAAGTTGAGACATTGGACGCCTTGTCCGGCCTGGCCCTTGATCAAGTTGTCGATGGCGCTCATCACGATCAATTGGCCAGTGCGCCGATCCACCTGGACCGACAGCAGGGCGCGGTTGGTATTGCGCACCCATTTGGTGGAGGGGTAGGTGCCCACCGGCAGCACATCCACGCTGGGACTGTGCCGGTAGGCGGCCTGGAGGAGTGTGGTGCAGTCGTCCGCCGTCAGTCCCGGATCCCTCAGGCGGGCATAGACGGTGGCGAGCAAGCCCCGCACCATTGGCATCAAGTGGGGGCTGAACTGGAGGGCCACCGGGTGACCGACCACCTGGGAAGCAATTTGCTCGATCTCGCTGGTGTGGCGGTGGCCGACAACGCCGTAGGGCGCGACCGCCTCGGCCGCCTCCGCTAGCAGCAGGTTCTCTTTGGCGGCGCGGCCGCCGCCGGAGGTGCCGGTTTTGGCGTCGATGATGATGCCGGCCGGTTCAATCAGTCCTTGTTTCAAGAAGGGCAGCAGGGCCAGCAGGCTGGCGGTGG
>JBILDB010000180.1:0-5264 GCA_044352805.1 Cyanobium sp. | reverse complement strand
TCTTCCCAGCTCACTTGCTCCACTGGTCGCTGGTCGCCTTCGAAGTGTGAGGGATCGGGATTCAGTTTTTGGTTCCAGGCGCCCTCGCCTTTGGTGGGTCGCCACTGGGCCACCTGGCGCCACTGGGCCTGGGTGATCGGGGTTTGGGCCAGGAAGAAACCCTGCAGCTGCACCAAATGCTGGGGCCCCTCGTTGCTGCGGCGCTCCGGTTCATCATCTGGAGAACCCATCCAGAAGCGCCCCGGCGGCATCCACAGCATCGTGAGGCTGGCGGCGTCGTCAGTTTTGGGGCCGAGGGCCTCGCGATAGCCCTGGGCGCGGCGGCGATGGGTGAGTAAAAACCGAAACTTGGTGCTGGCAGCGGCCCCATCGGCCTGACGGGTGGTGGAGGCGCCCATGGCTGCAGGCCGGGAGTGGTTCGAAATGAGCGTAAGGGCGCAGCGGAAACGGTGGACTGTCGTTGCCGCGGTGATCGCGGCACGGCCCACCGGGCGCTGTGTGGATCAGTCGCTGCCGAAGCGTTTGCTGATCACGGGAGCGGGTCTGGACCCCTCCTGTGCTCCCAAAGGATTCCCATCCTCTGGCTCTGACGTTGAAGGGTGCTGGGGGAGGCAACAGACGCGGAAACCGATGTTGTTGTTGCGGTTGTCCGGGTGGTTGTTGTTGCGGTAAGCCGAGCGGCAGTTCCTGGGGTTGTTGTTCCACGACCCGCCGCGCAGCAGCTGGGCGACCCGCCCGCCATGAAGCTACTTCGCTCAGGGGAGATCGGCAGCAAAGGCCAAGCCGGCGTAAAGGCGGCGCCGCAGGCGCCAGGTGTGGCCATGGGCGAGGTGGGCATTCCAGCTCTGCAGGCTGGTGCGGGCTGCCGTTGCTGAGATGGTGCCGCTCAAAACAGCCTGTTGCTGCAGGCGCAGGCGGCGTTTGCCTTTGAGCAGGTTGTGGTTGCGCACCCGCACCCGGCCCGGCAAGACGCGAAAGCCGACAAAGCAGGCGCCATGCCGGGTTTGAGAGATCTGGCTTTTGATCGGGTGCAGCCGCAGGCGCAGGTCGGCCAGCCCCATTTCCATCAGGGCCCTGGCCTGCCGCAGGGTCTCGGCGTTGTTGGCGAACAAGGCCACATCATCCACGTAGCGAAGGTAGGCGCAGATACCTGGCAGGGCGGCAAGGCGGTGGTCGAGGGCATTGAGGTGCAGGTTGGCGAGGAATTGGCTGGTGAGGTTACCGATCGGCAGGCCGCGGGGTCGCTCCAGGGGCGTCAGCAAGGTGTCGCCGGCAAAACCCTCCAGGGCCGGGCCGTGGCTGGCGCCGTTGGCGAGGATGCGATCGAGTAGCCAGAGGGTGCCGGGGCAGGCGATGCGTGCGGCCAGCTGTTGGCGCAGGATGGTGAGGTCGATGCTGGGGAAATAAAGGCGGATGTCGCCGCTGAATACCCAACGATGGCGGCCGCATTCGGCCACGAAGCGCCGCAGGGCCTTGTGGCTGCCGAAGCCGACGCGGTTGGCGTAGCTGGTGCGAATGAAACGCTGCTGCAGGGGTGGCACGATGGCAGCGCAGAGGGCGTGATGGACGACGCGGTCGCGGTATGGGGCGGCGGAGATCAGGCGGCGCTTGGGCTCCCGGATTTCAAATTGGCGGTAGGGCCCGGGCGCGTAGGAAAACGTTTGCAGCTCGTGCTGCAGTTGAAAGAGATTGGCTTCCAACTGGGCGTTGAAAGCCAGCACTGCCGGCCGATAGCGCTTGCCCTTTTGGGCGCGCAGGGAGGCCTCATGAAGCGCGGCGAAGCTGGTGATGCGGGGGTAGAGATCAGCCAGCGGTGCGTTAGGCATGTTGCTGTTCAGCGGGCCTCTGCTGGAGCTGCTGGCTGAGCCAACCGCTGTGTTGTTTGGCGATGGCGTTGATTAAACGGCTGGCGTGTTCATAGCGCTGCAATTCGATCAGCTGGAACTGGTGCAACAGGCGTATTTGCAGCTGGATCACCACAATATGGGCCTTGAGCGGTTCGAGGATGGGCAGCTTGGCGCGGGCATAACGGGCCAGCACGAGTTGTTCAAGCAGGTGATAGAGATGGCCGATCAACCGATCACCTAGGCCGAATCTATGTTGGCGGGGCAGGCGCTGCAGCAGGGGCACAAACCAGCGGATCAGGTCTAGGCAGGCTTCGATGATCGGTAGTTCGCCGCTGCTGGCGGGGCTGGGGTCGGGGGAAACGGACATGGGCTGTGAAAAAAAAATCGCGCGGCGCCTGCGGCGCCAAAGGATGGAGAATGGTGGTTTCTTTATAGCTTATTGCTTCTGCTTAAGAACCAAGCCAACAGCCAAGTGTAAAGAAATAAAGAGTTAAAGGGTAAAGAATTAGTCCTGGGGGAGGCAACAGACGCGGAAACCGATGCCGTTGCCGCGGTAGTCCGGGCGGACGTCGTTGCGGTAAGCCGAGCGGCAGTCCCAGGGGTCGCCGCCCCACGACCCGCCGCGCAGCAGCTTCGCCGATTTAAACGGGCTTCGCCCAGGACCATCCTGGGTTGGAACCAACCCCTGCCAAGGTCGGCCATCGCTGGGCCAGCCCTCACCGGTCGGATCGGGTTGCCACTGGTCGCCGCACCACTCCCACATCTGCCCATGCATCTCGGCCAAGCCCCAGTGGTTAACCAAACCAAATGCACCCACCGGCAGCGGCCTCTGCCGGTATGGTCCTTTACGGCCAGCGCCATAGGTGTAATTCCCATCGAAGTTGGCCCAGCTGGCATCCAATGTGTCGCCGAAATGGAAAGGCGTGCTCGCCCCAGCACGGCAAGCGGCCTCCCATTGGCCCTCGCCAGGCAATGCCAGTTGGGGGCAAACTCCCTGGCCGCCCAGCTCGCTCCACTGCTCCTGCAACCAACGATTCAGCCGCAGCAGCCATTCCTGGCAATCGTTCCAACTGACGCTGTCCACCGGCAAGCCGCCGGGCTGGCCATGGGCCTCCCAAAGGTTTTTGGCTGCATAGCTGCCGGGGTTGGGGTCAAGGTCGCGCTCCAATCGCGGCAGGCTCGCCACCGCCCGCCACTGGGCCTGGGTGATCGCCTGGCGGGCCATCACAAACTCCTCGAGATGCAACTTGCGTTGGGCTTCGAAGTTCACCCCCTCGGAATTTGGGTAGAAAGCGTTGTATAAATCGCGACCGTCTTCGGTTTGCGGCGAGCCGATCAGGTATGTGCCGCCTTTCACCACAGCCAACTCCAGTTGTTCACCAGCGGGCAGCGGCAGCTTCCACACCTCCCGCTCCAGCACCTCCGTGCGCAGCCGCAACCCCTCCTCTTTCTGCAGGGCGGTGAGGCTGAGCATGGGCACCAGGCGGCGGGGGCCGTTGCCAAGCAGGGGAAGATCGGCCGCTGCCGCCAGTTGCAACGCCCTTGCGGCCCCCTGCAGCAATGGCAGGCGTCGGTCGTGTTCGGCCCAGCCAGCTTCGCCCGTAATCAGCAGATCGAGGCAATCGCCGTGCAGTTGCGCCACAAGAAACTCTTCAATCCGCTGGCGTTGCTGGCCAGCAGGGCTGCGGCTTGCCACCAGCCCCAGGCACTCTATGGCCAGACGCCGCAACGCCACGGGCACGTCTGCATCCTGCGCCATTGCCAGTAACAGGGTCTCCCTGCCGTATAGCGCCAACACCACAAGCCCATCGGAGCGCAACTCCTCGGGCTGCTTCTCGTTACGCACGAGCCCGGCGGCGAGCTGCTGGTCTAGCGCTGCGAGCAGGGCCGGTGAGAGCAGGGGTGGCTGCAGAACACCACCCTGGTCCGCCGCCCTGGCCAAAAGGCTCAGCAAGTGGCGCTTCAGGTCAGTCGCCGACTCGCCGGCGGCCGTCAAAGCGTTTAGCAGGGTCTCCAGGTGCTGAGCCGTTGGCTGCCAAACGGTCGCACTCGCATCGGTGGTGTGCTGGGTTCCAAGGGGCGGTGCAAGGCGGTTGCGGCCTCGGCGGCGTGGACCCTGCATTGCGGTGTTCTGATCAACGCCCAACCAGGCCAAGGCCCAGGCGGCGGCGTGGGCTTGCCCGCCTCCCCTGCCAAGCAGGAGCAGCAAACTCTCGGCGAGATCATCAGGCTTGTCCAAGGCACCTTGGTATGCCGCCTCGACCACTTGCAGCGCTGCGCAGATCGCTTCGTCTGGGTGGGGGGATTGCAGGTTGGCGATCCAGGCACCGGAGTCTTCATCTGAGTCTGGGGCAGACCCGGGCAGGCGGTCGCCCAGAAGCTGGGCCAACAGGCCGCCAACGTTGGTTGCAGTGCTTTCAGAACTATCACAAAAAGCCTCAAGCAGGCAGGTCCGCAGCGTCTCTTTCCAGCTGGACTGCCAAACCTCCAACGCTGCGGTTTCCAGGTTGGATTGGATTTCCCCTTGGCCTTCGTTATTGTCAATCAAGGCCACGAACCGCCGCAAAACCTGTCTGGCGGTGTCTTCGGAGACATTGGGTTCCTCGGCCAAACATTGGGCCGCCAATACGGCCCGGGGGCGCTCGGTTTCAGCGCCATCTTCAGTGGGGCCGGGCTGGAGAATAGCCAGCAAAACATCGTCCACCTCGTCGTCACTGCAGTCGGAAACCATCAGCCGCAGCGTCTCGCGCCAGGAGTCAGAAACGGTTGCCTCCTCTTCTGAAGCTTCTAAATTGCCCTTCTGACCCGCCTGGTCGAGGGACTGGTTGCGTACTTTGCGAAGAGGCGCAGCAAGGGGGGCGACCTGCTGGGCGAGGGGTGTATTTTTAGCGCGGTCCTTGTATCGGCCTTCGAGCAGGGCACGGGCGGCAAGATACTCTTGAAAAGTCAGATGGCGGAATTCCCAGACTGATTCTTCCTGCATCTGCTGCGCTTGCCAGACATCCCCTGTGCGCATCAACAAGCTGGAGCGGGCTTCCAGCAGCTGCATAAATACCTGGGGATTATGATTACTTACGGCGCGGATATTTGGATAGTCGCTACGGAATTGATCCAGCAAGTCCAGCAGCTCATCGCCAGTCAGGCTTTGCACGCCCCGGCGACACATCTCGTAGGCCAGATAGCCCAATTGCGGCAAGGCTTCCTTTTTATCAATCGGCGGGTAGTTACTTGGATTCCAATTAAGTAACAAAGCAACAGCCTCGGCGTAAAGCTCGTTGCGTCGCGTGGGCAACTTGCCCACTTTGCGCTTGACCAATGCCAATGTCGTCAGCAACATCGGATTGCCGGTCATGCGTTCAATGCGGTCATTGGACCGGAGGGCGTTGATCAGCTCTTGGGTACTTTTGGCCCTGTCCG
>JBILDB010000179.1:0-5301 GCA_044352805.1 Cyanobium sp. | reverse complement strand
CCGCGCTACGGCATCGCTCACAAGGCCAACATTTACATCGGCAAGGTGCTCTCCGACCAGGGCAGTGGCAGCGACGGCGGCATCCTGGCGGGCATCGACTGGGCGATCGCCAACAGGTGCCAGGTGATCTCAATGTCGCTGGGAGCCAATGTTCCGACAACTACTACGTTCTACGAGACCGCCGGCCAACGGGCCCTGAACGCTGGCAGCCTGATCGTCGCCGCCGCAGGCAACAACGCAAACCGCTCCGCAGGCAACTTCGGCTTCGTGGGTCGGCCGGCCAACAGCAGGTCCTTCATGGCCGTAGGAGCGTTGGATGGCAACCTGAGGATGGGTAGTTTCTCAGCCCGCGACACGGCCCGTGCCGCCGGTACGGCTGTCGACATTGCCGCACCGGGCGTCACCGTTTATTCCTCCTGGCCGATGCCGACTCGCTATCGCACCATCAACGGCACCAGCATGGCAACACCCCATGTCGCCGGCATTGCCGCCCTCTGGGCGCAAGCCAGTGGTTCCCGCGGCGCAGCCCTGTGGCAGCGGGTGATCACTAGCTCCCGCGCGCTTTCGCTGCCGATCGTTGATGTGGGCCGTGGCCTGGTCCAGGCGCCCTAGCTTTTCGGGTTGACCTTTCGGTGCCGAAAAGACTTGTAACTTCTTAAAATCACTCGAAACAATCCGCCCGCTGATGCCACTCCCTGAGGGGTGACTCAGCAGGCGGCTATCCCAAGAGGAATCGACCATGGACGAATTCGCCCAACCCAAAGTTGAAGTCATCATCACCGTTGCGGAAGACCGCAGGGCCAAGCTAAAACAAATCGCCTCTGAACTCCAGAACAATGGTCTCGAAATCAGCTCCGAGCCGCTGGAAAATCTGGGAATTATAACCGGTTTGGCAGAGGAAAAGAGTATCGAACAACTCAAGACTGTGAAAGGCGTTACCGCCGTCGAACCGTCAAGGCCAGTGCAAATTGCACCCCCAGAGTCCGACATACAGTGAGTCCCAGATCCTAGTTTTCCTAGAGCTGCCGCAGTAACTCTTCCGCAGTAACTCTGCCGCAGTAACTGATTGGCAGCGTCCCGTGCTGCTGGGGTGACTCAATGATCACAGATGTAATTGAGACGGAACAGCTCCGGCTGAGCCGAGGCTGACGGCTTACCTGCCTGACTGGGGATCTAGCGCAGCCGCACCCGGGGCTAAAGACCGAAGGTCTTCACCTCCTCGCGGCGACCGAAGGCGTCCCGCTTCCCCTGCAAGCTCAGTTCCTTGCCGAACCGTAGGGTGATGGCAACTACGTAAGGGGGAGTTGGTGGCACCGCGGCAACGAACCCATCCAGCCGGGGTCTCGCGCCTCCTACCGGAATTTCTGCCCCTGGCAGCCCTGTCCCTGGCAGCTCTGTCCCTGGCATCCCTTGCCTTCGCGGCAATCGCCCCAGCCGCCCTGGCCGCAACGCCCGCCAGCCTGGAGGGCACGGCCTGGGTGCTGGCTGGCAACGAGGCAGTCAGCCTGCAGTTTGAGCAGGGCAGGGTGAGCGGCAGCGACGGCTGCAACCGGTTCAACGGCCCCTACTTAAGCCGCGGCACCTCCCTGACGATCGGCCCCCCGCTGGCGGCGACCCAGATGGCCTGCCCGCCGCCGGTGATGCAGCAGGCCGCCCGGTTCAACCAGGCCCTTGCGGCCACCCGCTTCTTCCGCCGCGATGGGGCCAACCTGCGGTTACTCGGCGCTGACGGCAGCGTGGGCGCCACCTTGGTGCCCCAGTCCAAATCCCTGGCCGGCAGCTGGCAGGTGAGCGCCTACAACAACGGCCGCCAGGCGGTCGTCAGCCCCCTGGTGGGCACGGTTCTCGATGTCTCCTTCCTTGAGGGCGGCCGGATCGGCGGCAGCAGCGGCTGCAACCGTTACAGCGCCAAGATCCAGGTGCAGGGCAGCCAGGTGGCAATCGCAGCGCCGATGAGCACCCGGCGCCTCTGCAGCGAACCGGCGGGGGTGATGGAGCAGGAACGGCAGTTTCTGGCGGCCCTGACCTCGGTGGCCACGCTGCGCCACGAGGGACAGCGGCTGGAGCTGCGCCGCGCCGACGGCGCCCTCGCTCTGATCCTGCGGCGCCAGCCAACGGCAGCAAAGTGACAACGGTCCTGCAGCTGGCGGTGAACCTGCTGGCGCCATTGCCCTATCTCGCCAGCCTGCTGGAGCGGATCCGGGATGCACTGCTCACCCCACTGACGGGTGCCGCCGCCGGCCAGACAGGCTTGATCCTGGGGGCCTATGCCCCCCTCGCCCTGGGGGTAGGTCGCCGCTCCGGCTTTCTGCTGGCTCTGTGGCGCTGGCCGCCCCTCGGGGTCCTGCTGCGCGGCTCCCTGCCGCTGCTGTTGATGCCCGCCCTGGGGGAAGAGCTGCTCTTTCGCGTCGCCCTTTTGCCCCACCCCGCAGGCGGTCCCAACCTTGCGAACTTCTGGGCCTGGGGGGCCCTGAACGTGGGCTTGTTTGTGGTGTATCACCCCCTGGCGGCCCGCCTCTGGGACCGGCGCCAGCCGGCGGTGTTCGATGATCCCCGCTTCCTGCTGCAGTGCGCCCTGCTAGGCAGCGCCTGCGTGCTCGCCTATGGGGCCAGCGGCTCCCTCTGGGCGCCGGTGCTCATCCACTGGTTGGCGGTGGCCGCCTGGCTTGGACCCCTCGAAGGCCATCGCTGCCTGCCTGGCGCCAAGCCGCACCAATCGGCGCCACCTTGACCCCTGGCCCATGGCCCCGAACGGGACTGTTCAATCCAATGCGCCGGGCAGGAATCGCTGGATGAAATCAGCGAGGGCCACCCGGGTGCAGCGGGGATGCCAGTCGCTGCTGCCCGGCAGCCGGCGCCAGCACTGCACCTGCAACTGCACCTGCACCTCGGTAGCGGTGCTGGCGACCAGGGCGACGCGGTAGCGATATTCGGCGTCGGCGGCCTGCTGGGGCGCGGACAGTTGTTCGGCTCCGGGCTGGGTCGCCACGAAAGCCTGCAGGAAGGCAGCGGGGTCGCCATTGAGGCGGCGGGCCGTGGCAAAGCGCCAGGCCGCACCGGTGGGGTACCCGTCGTGGTGGAGATAGAGATGCTGCTCCGGGCTGCCCGGAAAGCCAATGAAGCTATAAACGGCGCGGGTGGCCAAGGCGACAAGAACGGCGACTCTCATCAGTGCCACCGGTGTACCCAGCGCCAGCACCGCCAGAGCTGGCCCCTAGAGCAGCAGCGATCGCTTGCCTGCCCGCACCGTTAGCGTCACAGCGGCAAGTCCACCTCCAGCCACCCCCATGACCCAAGCCAGCCTCGCCCCCCAGGCCGATCTCACCAGCCTGCTGGTTGGCAAGGCGCTGGCGGTTAAGCCCGTGTGGGCCCTGGCCAAGGCCCAAGCGCGGCGCATGATGATCGGCCGGGCCGAACGATTGGGGATTCCCTGGCGCGAGACCGTCGCCGAGCTTTCGCAACGTAATTGGCAACCCCACTGGGATCAGGTCTACCGCGAGGGTGTCGACCTGCCGGCAAATTACCGCGCTTCCTTCCACGGCTATGACGCCGGCCACCTCTGCTGGGAGGCGGCCTATGAGTTTGAGGTGGCCTCCAATGCGGTGCATTCCAGCCTTTATCCCGAAGCGGGCGCCCACAGCGACCAGGTGTTGCGGCAGGGCTACCACGAATTGCTGCAACAGCAGTTCCCCCAGGCCCCGGATCGCATCCTCGATCTGCACAGCACCGTGGGCTTGAGCACCTTCCGGCTGGAGCAGGCCTTTCCCAGCGCCACTATCACCGGCCTGGATTTCTCGCCTTACTATCTCGCCCTGGCCGCCTACAACGCTGCGCAGAAGGGTTCGGCCGTGCAATCGTGGGTCCATGCCCTGCCGGAGGCCACCGGCCTAGCCGACGGCAGTTTTGATCTGGTGTCGGCCTTTTTGTTGTTCCATGAGATGCCGCAGGGCACTACCCGGTGCATCTTTCGGGAAGTGCGTCGCCTGCTGCCCCCGGGTGGTTGCTTCGCCTTCATGGACATGAATCCCGCCAGCGGGGCGTATCAGACGATGCCGGCATTTGTGATGACGCTGCTCAAGAGCACCGAGCCTTACATGGATGCCTACTTCGCCCTGGACCTGCGCCAGGAGCTGCTGGCGGCGGGGTTTGATGCGGTGCAGATACAGCCCTGCACCCCTCGGCACCATGCAGTGATCGCCCGGGTGCGGGTTTGAGCTGCGGCGCAAGTCCTCGTATCTGACCCGTGGAGGTGATTTGCCATGCCGGCAGCCGCTGGATGCCAAGCCCCATACCCTGACAGAGGTCATGAAGAAAGGCCCGCGGTGATGCCTGTTTCAGCTGGACAGGGAACGGATTCTGCTGCGTAACCGCCTGGACCAGGCCCAAGCAGAAGCTGCCCCCAACACCGGCAGCGGGCCTGGAACCGATTGCGGGCCGAAGGGCTGATTTGGGCTGGCGTCGATGCGGATACGGAATACCAGCCATTCGTCGTGATTGAAGCCAGGGGTAGTGGGATCAAGATCGCCATTGCTGCTATACCAAACCCAGCGAGCAGTGGAGTCGATAGAGGGTCGCGACCCCCACGGAAAGGAGCCATTGAAAGGGCCTGCGCTGGTTGCCACCCAGCCATTGGAGGGATTGCCTCCGCCATTGGCAGCAAGAATCTCGGCCGTCAGCAAGGCGATGTCGGCGGGGGCACCCGTGTAGGGCGCACCGTAATTAGGTAGGGTTGCGTCACGATGACCTGTTGCAGTCACTTGCCATTGGGGGTCATTGCTGTAAAATTTATAACCCGTATCAAGGTTCTCAAATTGGCCAAGGAATCCCTGCGCACCACTAATATCACTTACGGTGACGACGTAGAGATAATTGCTTGAGGGTAGGTTGAAGTTGTAGACTTCAGTTGTCATCCAATTGAAGTCATTACCCACGAAATTTGTGGCCGAAGATCCAGTCCCATAGTAAAGAGCATAGGAATTATCTACTGTGATAGACGCGTTCACATTCACCGCCTGTGCCGGCAGAGCGGTTGCCGAAACCATGCTGCCAAGCAGACAGGCACTAAGAAAAATGGAGGTCTTGTTGCAGATAGTTGGCATGATGGTTCAGGCTGAAGTGGTGGAGTGGGCGGGGATACAGGCAAATACTGAATCAATTCAGGCGATCCCCTTTTAATAACATAAATGTCTTAACATTTTATATTGTCTTTATCTTTTTACTTATTTATCAGAAGCCCTTTGGCATAAATTTTAATTCTTGCGTTTTATCGGCAAATCATAGTAATACAATTCAACCTCATTT
>JBILDB010000178.1:0-5307 GCA_044352805.1 Cyanobium sp. | reverse complement strand
GGCCTGCCCTTGGCTCAGATGGTCTTGGCTGGCGGCCTGTGCTGTCCGCAATCGTGTCTCCTTGGCCAGCAGGGATCATCCGCCAGTTCAAGGCCTCGCTGGCGGCGGGATTATTGCTCGTGTTGCCGATCCTGCTATTTGTTCACCGCTACATCGACGACTACGGCCGCTCGATGGATGGCGAGTATCGCTGGGCCGAGGTGGGGCGTCCCCTGGCCGATGGCCTGTTTGCCCTGGTGAACCTGGGTGCTCCGGCTGTGGCTGTGGCGCCCCTGCACCAGCTTCTGGCTGTGGGGGTGCTGGCATTGGTGGCTGTGGCGGCCGCGCGCGCTTACGGGCTGCGCTCACCGTTCTGGAGCGCCCTGGCGACCCTGCCGCTGCTGGGCCAGCCCTATGCCCTGGAAAACCTTTCCTACGGGTTCGATTGTCTGGCGATGGCCCTGGCCCTGGGACTGGCCGTCGTGGCCTCCGTGACGCTGCACCGGGTGGTGTCGTGGAGGGGGCTGCTAGTTAGCTCGGCTCTCTTGTTGGCCTCCCTCTGCCTGTACCAGCCAGCCACCAGCGGCTTTCTGCCCTTTGCTCTGATGTTGGTGGTGGGTGAAGCCTTGGGCCTGGCGGCGCCGGTGTCGGCCCCACCTTCCCTCTGGTGCAGGCTGGGGCGGGTGGGGGCCAGTTATGGCCTCGCCCTGGCCAGCTACCTGATGCTGATCCGGCTAGTCCTGCAGGAGCGCACGTCCTACGCCACTGAACAGGGCCGGGCGCTGCGCTTCGATGCGGCCTTGCCCACCCAGCTCCTGCGCCATGCCCTGGAGTTTTGGCGAGTCATCTTCGCTGACTGGAGCCGTTGGCCCATCAGCGTTCCCTGGCTGCTGCTGCTACTGGCTTATGCCGTCGTTGTCTGGGTTGCTGTCGGGCGTTGGACGATGGGCCGTGGCGGTAAGCCGGCGGGGCGATGGCGCCAGATGGTCTGCTCAGTTCTGGTGCTGGCGGCCGTGGCGCTGATCGCCCTGATCTCCCCCGGTGCCCTGTTGGGCCTGGAGGATCCCCTGGCCCGGGCGCCGCGCCTGCTGCTGTTTCTTGGGCCCCTGCTCTCGGCGGTGGCCCTGCAGATCGTGGCGGGGACGACCCAGCTGCGCTGGAGGCTGATCCCCCGGGCTGCCTTGGCGTCCCTGGCCTGGTTACTGGTGGTGGTGGCTTATGCCTATGGCCATGCCACCTCGAGCCAGGCGATCTATGAGCAGGGGAGAATCTCGCGGCTAATCGATGGGATCACCCGGCTGCAGGTGCGACAGCCGCAAGCCAGTCTGACGGCGATCCGGTTCGTTGGTGGGATGCCGCAATCCCCGGTGCTGCGCAATAGCCAGACCAAGTTCCCGCTGCTGGACCGCCTCGTACCCAGGCTGATCAACGACGATTGGAGCTGGGGACGCACGCAGCTCCAGTTCCATGGCCTGAAGCTTGAGCGCAGCCAGCTTGAACCTGGGGCCTTTCCTGATGGGCCCTGCGTTCCTTCGCAGACCACAGCCTGCAGTTCCGAGTACAGCCTGCAGGTGCGGGAAGGGACCTTGCTGGTGCGCATGCTTTGAGGCCTTGAGCAATGCACCCCCACCAATGCACCCCCACCGATCCCCGGCCTCTGGCATCTGCCCCTGGAGCGGCGCTTGCGCTGCCTACTGTGATGGCCACTCTGCCCGATAGCTCGTGAAGGTTGCCTCAACGGCCCCTCCGTTTCAGGTGATCGGAGTGGGGCTGGTTTTTGATCGGGCATGCCGTGTGCTGATTGATCAGCGGCTTGAGGGGGGCCTGCTCGGTGGGATGTGGGAGTTTCCCGGGGGCAAGCAGGAACCTGGAGAAGCGATTGCGGACACCATTGCTCGCGAGTTGCGGGAGGAGTTGGCGATTGAGGTGGCCGTGGAGCAGGAGCTGATTCGCCTGGATCACGCCTATGGCCCCAAGCGTTTGCGCTTTGTTGTTCATCTGTGCCGCCACCTGGCGGGCGAGCCCCAGGCTTTGGCTTCCCAGCAGGTCCGCTGGGTGGCGCCGGCTGAGCTGGAGGCCTTCCCCTTTCCGGAAGCTAATGCCCGGATCATTGCGGCATTGTGGCAGTGGCTCGGCCTGCGGTTTGAAGCCGAACAATCCGCCGCCAGCCTTGCATTATCAGCCATTCCCGCCCTGGCCATACCGCCCCCAGACGGCGGCATCAATCACCAGGCCGATGCTGGGCGGGTGATCGATGCCGCCCGATAAACCTATTTAAATTGCCTTTCAATCCGGGTCGGATAGCCCCTTTCGCCCATGGCCGCCGCTGCCGACTATTACGACAGGGTTAATCCCGATCTGTTGCAGCGCATTCCGGTTACCGCCCGCGCCGTGTTGGAGGTGGGCTGTGGCGCCGGGGCCCTTGGCGCCGCCTTCAAGGCGATCCGGCCGGAGGTTGTGTATGTGGGGCTGGAGCAGGTCGAAGCTGCGGCGAAGGTGGCCAGCGGCCGGCTGGACCATGTGCTGAGGGCCGATGCCGAGGATCCGCAGCTGACCCTGCCGCCGCTGCCGCCGCTGGATTGCCTGATCTATGGGGATGTGCTCGAGCACCTGCGGGATCCCTGGGCCACCCTGCGCCGCCATGCCGCCCTGTTGGCCGATGAGGGGGTGCTGTTGGCCTGCGTTCCCAACGTGCAGCACTGGTCGGTGCTGGCAAACCTGCTCCACGGCCGCTGGCCCTTGGGCGATCAGGGCCTGTTCGATCGCACCCATCTGCGCTGGTTCACCCGCGACAGCTTGCGCGAGCTGGTGGCTGGCTGTGGCCTTCAGCTGCAGGAACTGGCGCCGCGCGTCTTTCAACCCGAGCGGGCCGAGGCTTTCGTGGCCCAGCTAGAGCCAGCATTGGCGGCCCTGGGCGTGGACCGCCAGCGCTTGCTCGAGGGGGTGGCGCCGCTGCAGTACGTGTTGCGGGCCAGCCGCTGTCCCCGCCCTTCGCTCCATCTGGACTGCCTCACCTTGCGCCCCCAGGCCGGGATGGTGGATGTGCGCATCCTGCAGCCGCTGCGCAGCCTCACCAGCCAGCCCTCGATTACGGCCCGGGCGACCGCCGGCAGCATTGAGCTGCTGAGGGCGGATTCGACCATGCCGCGGCTGTTGATCTGGCAGCGCCCGATGCTCACCCTGCCCGAGTCTCTCGCTCAGTTGCGCGTGCTGCTGCGCAATGGCTATGTGATCGTCAGTGAGTACGACGACGACCCTGACCGCTGGCCGGCGATCGCGGCCAATCAGCACTTGGTGTTCAGGGGGGTCCACGCCGTGCAGGTTTCCACCGAGCCGCTGGCGGCGGCGATCCGGCCCCATAACCCGGAGCTGGCGGTGTTCGCCAATGCCCTCGATGCCTTGCCGCAGCCAACTTCCTTCCCTGCCGAAGGCGGTGGGCCCCTGAGGCTGTTTTTTGGGGCCCTCAACCGCGAGGCCGACTGGGCGCCCTGGATCGGTGCCCTCAACCGGGTGTTCGCCGCCGCGCCGGAGCGCTGGCAGGTGGAGGTGGTGCACGATCGAGCCTTCTGCGACGCCCTGCAGCTACCTAGCCGCCGCTTCACTCCTACCTGTGATTACGCCACCTACCGGCAGCTGATGGGCTCGTGCCATATCGCTTTCCTGCCCTTGGCCGATACCCGCTTCAATCGCTGCAAATCAGATCTCAAAGCCATCGAGGCCGGCGGCCACGGTCTAGCGATTCTGGCCAGCCCGGTGGTCTACGGCGGAAGTTTGCAGGATGGGGAGACGGGGCGGCTGTTCACCACGGACGCCCAGCTGGAGGAGGTCCTCCTCGGCTGGCTGGCGGATCCAGCCGCCGCCCAGGCCATGGGCCTGCGCGCTCGCCAATGGGTGGCCCGCTACCGCCTGCAGCAGCACCAGGCCTCGGAGCGAGAAGCCTGGTACCGGAGCCTCTGGGAGCGCCGGGAGAAGCTCACGGCCCAGCTACTTGAGCGGGTGCCGGAGCTACGGCTCTGAGGGGGGCGTCAGCTTGGCGTGACGGCCGGCATCGGGATCGCCGGGGTCCAACAAGGAGATCTCCAGGCGCCAGCAGCCGGCGGGCGGCAATGACAGCCGCTGGGGCCATTCCACCGCCAGCATGGCCCCTAGGGCCTGGGCTTCCTCTTCCTCCTGGGCAAACAACTCATCGGCGCTTGCTGAATCTTCCAGCCGATAAAGGTCGATATGCACCAGCGCAGTGGCGGAACCATCCAGCCTTTGCCCCCCATAGTGCTGGGCCAGGGCGAAGCTAGGGCTGGTGATCGGCTCATGGATGCCCAGCGCCAGCGCCAGCCCCTGCACTAGGCAGGTCTTGCCGGCCCCAAGATCGCCAAACAGCAGCAGGATGGCGCCGCTAGGCAGCCGCGCGGCCAACTCGGCGCCCAGGGCGGCCGTGGCGGCCGCATCGGCCAGCCGCCAGGCCTGGAGGGGGGCAGCATCGCCGCTGGCCGACGCTTTCGCATTGTTATGTGACATTCCTGTAGATTTACGCACAAGCGAGCCCGAAGCCTCGGCGACTCCGCAGTAATTCCAAACAAATCCCCTTCGTCCTCCCAGTCGGGAGTGTTCGTAACCATGGTGGCAACACCTTCAAGCCCTGCGGCTGTCGAAATTTTCTCCCATCTGCAGGCCACCAGCTCCTACATAATCGCCGACATCGGCGAGGCAGACTTCGGCCGCAAGGAGCTCAATATCGCCGAAACCGAGATGCCCGGCCTGATGGCCCTGCGCTCCAAATACGGCGCCGAGAAGCCCCTCAAGGGCGCCCGCATCGCGGGTTCGCTGCACATGACGATCCAGACCGCAGTCCTGATCGAAACCCTGGTGGCCCTCGGCGCCGAAGTGCGCTGGGCCAGCTGCAACATCTTCTCAACCCAAGACCACGCCGCCGCCGCGATCGCCGCTGCCGGTATCCCCGTGTTCGCTTACAAGGGCGAAACCCTCGATGAGTACTGGGCCTTCACCCACCGCATCCTGGAGTGGGGCGATGGCGGCACCCCCAACATGATCCTCGACGATGGCGGCGACGCCACCGGCCTGGTGATCCTCGGCACCAAGGCCGAGAAGGACCTTGCGGTGCTCGACAACCCCGGCAGCGAGGAAGAGATTGCCCTGTTCAAGTCGATCCGGGCCAAGCTGGCCGTCGAGCCAGGCTTCTACTCCCGCATCTACGCCAACATCCAGGGCGTCACCGAGGAGACCACTACCGGTGTGGCCCGTTTGTATCAGCTGCAGAAGAGCGGCGAGCTGCCCTTCCCGGCGATCAATGTCAACGACTCGGTGACCAAG
>JBILDB010000177.1:0-5346 GCA_044352805.1 Cyanobium sp. | reverse complement strand
TGGTTTCCATGGATGGTGTGCCCGTGGGACCCATGCCCATTTCCGGAACCTTTATTAATGTGACGGATTCATGGGATTTAGATCCAAATACGGGTACTATCATGGCGATCAGCAACACCTATACACAACTACAACAAGAGGTTCCCGGCCCTCTGCCAATCCTTGGGATCGGTGCCGCCTTCGGCTTCAGCCGCAAGCTGCGCAAGAGGATCAAGGGAAGCGGTATTGCTTAGATGATGACCACCATCTCCTGAGCATCCCTGATCTGATCGCAAAGCCTCCGCCAAAAGCGGGGGCTTTTTTGTGTCAAGCGCCTCAGCAGCCCTGCTCAGGGCAGCCTCACAAGTTCACCAACACCTGCCGCAAATCCTTCCACACCGTTTCCAATTGCCGCTGGCGATTTTCTGCGCCGCTGGCACCTTTGCCAGCGGCAGAAGCGCCACTCTCCAGCTGCATTGTTCCTGCATGGCAAAACCCGGAACCAAAGTCCCCACCGCTTCGATGCTGAGGTCCGTGCCCCCCAGCGTTGACTCGCTCGATTTCGTGCCCCCTGCGGCGCCTGCTGCTGGGGCAGGCCGTCGCGACGGTCATTTTGAACCTTTCCCCGCAGTACATAGGATTTCTACCGCACACTCATCGCTTGCATAATCTTGCTGTGAAGCAACCATGCAGTACGATAATTTACGCCCAGCTTTCTTATCAGGGAGAGTGAAGCGATGCCGGTTTTAGCATCCCCAACCAGATAGAAGGCTTGAAACCATTTGGTAAGAGGCAGCTACTGCTTCTCTCCGAGAAGGCTATGCCTACGCAGAAGCCTAGGGCCTAGGTGGCTTCGATGATTGTTCCCGCAGTGACTGTCGTCTGATGATGGCAACACCGGCACGGATAGCGCCTGTGGCGACGCCCATACACAAGACCATGCACCTGCTCTCCCCATCGGGGACAACGGAATCCATCTGGCCAGCGGGCTTGCTCAAGAGCAGCCTCGCATTGCTCCTCGGTGCCGTACAGCTCAAGGAACTGCGACAATGACATCTCAGGCTGGAACTGGATTCGGTTCATGGACATCGAATCAGACTTGATACATGCGTACCAGCCTGGCCCGAAAGGCCGCTCGCGGAGCTATCTACCTAATCAAGTACTTCTTTGAGTTCTGTGGCCTGAAGCGCTGAATGAGGTGCGTCCCAAGCCTGGCGCCGCCCAGCGCTGGCGCCAAAGCAATGGCGCAGAGGGGCGGCAAGCCTCGGCGCTGTGCCGGGCTGGGGGCCTGCCAACGCTCCTCCCGCAGCAGGGATGCAGCCCCGCCAGCTACGCAAGCGGTCGCCGGCCGCTGCTGGCCCGCTGAGATGGAGCCATGGCCCACTCCTCTTGCTCCAGCTAATACAGGTGTTTTGCGCATCAATTAATATCGGGTTATTTGGCTTAAATTCTGCACAACAATGCTATGAATCAGAGTATTCCAGTTGCCGCAATGGGACTGACGTGATTTAGTCGACTGGCACGGGCATTGGCACTGACACGAAGCCGCACAAGTTGCAGAAGTGGGTAAAAAAAGCTGGCAAGACGATCAATTCATGAACAAGCGCCGTTCCGGAATTTGAAACAGGAGTACGGTTTATCTGGGTCAACCCTTCGCAACATTGCCTTCAACCAACATGACTAGATTTAATCAACACACCACAACTCTCTCTAAAGCTCTTCTCACCGCCGGCCTACTGGGCGGCGCTGCCCTCTCCACCCTCGGCGCTGGCTCGGCGCAGGCGGTGGAATATAGAAATGACTGCGCTTTTGGAGACACATCAATGTCTCTATTTGATAAATGCAGGGAACTCGCCTGGACGACGGGATGGACCCAGGGAGATAAGACCTTAACGAACCTAACTTTCCTCTCGACCATTGCAGAAAACGAAGACCCAAGCGGAATTTTCTCCTTCATTTGGGACGATTTTACCAGCAATGGTGTTAGCCCAGATGATGTTTGGACGGTTGTGGCAGAATTTAACCCCACCCTTCCGCCTCCCAACACAGGATCCTATTCATACGATCTCGCTATTACATCTGGACCTTTGACGTTTAAAGACGTCGAACTTGACGTAGACCATTCAGGCACCGGCCAAGAAGTTATAAAAACAATTACAGGCGGCAGCCCTGACCCTCTTGTTTTGAATTCCATGAATGGTATGCCCGATGGACCCAAACCCCTTTCCGGCACCTCTATTTCCGTGACGGATTCATGGGATTTAAATCCTAATACGGGTACTATCATGTCGATCAGCAACAGCTATACCCAAACCCCTGCACCGCTGCCTATCCTTGGCGCCGCTGCCGCTTTAGGTTCCCTCCGCAAGCTGCGTAAATTCTCCTCCCGCTTGAAGACCTTCTCCATGCGCTGAAGATCCTTTAACAGATCATCTCACCCCCGCCTCAAGCGGGGGTTTTTTTGTGCCGGGCGTTCTCAGCAGCCCTGCTCAGGGCAGCCTCACAATTTCACCAACAGCTGCCGCAGATCCTTCCACACCGTTTCCAATTGCCGCTGGCGATTTACTGCGCTGCTGGCACCTTTGCCAGCGGCAGAAGTGCCACTCTCCAGCTGCAGCGCAAGGCATTCATAGCGGGCCTGTTGCAGGCCGACCAAACGCAGCAGCCGGTTAGGCGACCAGCGGCTTTCGATCATGGCCGCTGCCAACATGGGCCGCAGCAGATAACCATCAAACGCCGCAAGACCCGAGCTGGTGAGACAGGTTTGCAAGCGGGTGGTGCTGCCGGCGGGATCCGCCGCGCCGCGCCCCAGGGCGAGCTGGTCTGATCGGGGCGCCGAGCCCCCGGATTGGGCGACAGGTTGCAAGACGATGCGTTGTTCCTGCATGGCAAAAGCCGGAACCAAAGTCCCCACCGCTTCGATGCTGAGGTCCGTGCCCCCCAGCGTTGACTCGCTCGATTTGGTGCCCGTGCGGCTGCGCACCGGTAGCAAGGTCAATGTCAACTGCAGTTCACCGGAATCGGACACCAGGCGAAACTGGCGCATCGTGCCGAGGCTGAGGTCGCGGCCCCGCCGCGGCGCTGCAGTTGGCAGGGCGCTGATGCGGTAGCCGCCAAGCCGCAAGCTGGAGGGTGCCTCAAGCTTGGGCATGGGCGCCGCTAGCCCCAGCACTTTCGCTCCACTGGCAACCAGGGTGAGCAGCGCCAGCCCCAGCAGCAGGCGCCGCAGGGGCAGGCCGTCGCGACGGCTATCTTCGGTTGGGCTGGGCTGCGAGGTGCTGTTCATCGGGTCCCCAGGGCGGCCACTTGCCGGGCCATCCAATACACATAGAGCGACACAAACAGCTGCATGCCCAGACCGCTAAAAATCAGTGAGCCCCAGTCTTCATGAAAGAAATCAAACCACCACTGCTTGCCCGCCAGGTTGCTGGTGATCAACAAGGCCAACAGCGTGATCCGCATCCCGTTAACGACCATCCCAATTAAGGGTGCCACCAGCAGCATCACGCCGTTCTGCCAGCGATGACGCATCGGAAATGCCATCGCGAAGATCACGGCCACCATCAGTAGCTGCAAAAGGATGCTTAAACCAGCGCAGCTGCCACTCACGATGACCCCACCGCTTTTCAGGCCGACTGAGGTTCCATACTGCACTGCTGTATAGCCCGATAGCGTCAACATCTGCTTGGTCAGCCAGGCGATCGCCACGGATAGGGGACCAAGGGGCGTCAGCGATCCCAATGCACGGACCACCGGCAATAGCGCCAAAATCGAAAGAGATGGCAGGAAGGGACGCAGTTTGCTTGCTGGCGCCGCCAGTAAGAGCAGGCCGATCGCACCCAGCAGGGGAAGAAGACTAGAGATTAAATCAAAGCCCACCATGCGCTGGCCGCGCAACAGCACCGCCACCAACAGGGCCACCCCAACCCAGCGCCCGATGCGCCCCGGCCGGGGCTGCCAGTCGGCGGAGGGGCCATTGAATACCAACACTGCCCCGCCCAAGACCAGCAACAGATTGAGCACCTCATCAATCGGTTGGGTAAGCAGGTTCAACAGTAGAAAATAAAGCGCAAAAATGCCAGTAACCAGCACCCACAGCTCGCGGTTGTCGAGCGAACGCCAACGGGCCAACAACGTCGGCCATGCCATGGCCTGCAATGCGCTTTTCATGGCATCAGCATTGGAAATAGCGGCCAATCTACCGGCCCTGGTTGCTTTCTTCTACCGACTGTCGACATTTCAGCGCCGTTACCAAGGTTCGCCAGCAAGCTGCGCTAGTCGTGAGCCCTCTTCAACCCCCTACAGCTACTGGCACCTGCCGCCATAAAGCGACACCTTCACCCAGCCCAGATCTCCCCAAACTCCAACTGCAGCTCAAGGAATTCTGCGCCAGCTTCCAGCACTGCGGCCTGCTCAAGTCGGCGGGGTTCGCCGCTGGCGGGCCAGACCTCAACGGCACTCTCCTCAGGCAGCAGCCTGTTGCCGCGCTCCGCCAACAGGTGGCCGGCACGGATCAGCCAGGGGCCTGGGCCGATCTGATCGCCGTTATAGCTTTGCGCCATGGGCGGCATCTTTAGTGGCTGGAGGCGTCGGCGGGGTGATCCCAACGCAACCGCAAACTGACCCCTTCTTTGAGCACCGCTGCCAACAGATGGCAGCGGTGCTGGTGGATGCGGGCCGGGTCGTGCCGGCGTTGGAGAGGGATGGCACCGGCCAGTTG
Source organism: Cyanobium sp. (assembly GCA_044352805.1). Lineage (GTDB taxonomy): Bacteria > Cyanobacteriota > Cyanobacteriia > PCC-6307 > Cyanobiaceae > Cyanobium. The sequence continues at coordinate 647 of JBILDB010000177.1, read as the reverse complement.
CGGGCGCGTTGGTGGCCGCTGCCATCCGCCGCCGATCGCCCCTGGTTTGAGGCCATGCTGCCGGCGGACGACCTGGCCAGCCAGCGCCAGTTGGCCGCTGCCCTCGCCGCCGCCGTGGATCGTTGCGTGCGGCAGCGGTTGCTGCATGGGGCCAGCAGCGGCTCCAGGCTTTCGCAGCACAGCTTTGGCCTGCCGGAGGCCTGGCTGACGGCCCTGGCCAGCGACGATTCCCTGCTCGCCAGCACCCCTATACCCACACCCCCAAACCCCACCGCCGCTTCCGCCCCCATCGCCGAAGTAGAAACAGCCCTGCTGCAGGGACTGGCGGCCTGGGTGCGCCAAGGGGTGGCGGCAAGCGGCGAGCTGCAGCTCTGCCTGCGCTGCCATGAACCGCCCGATGCGCGCCGGCGCCGCTGGCTGGTGGAGCTGCTGCTGCGTCCGGCCGCCGACCCCAGCCTGCTGGTGCCCCTGGCCGCCTTCTGGGCCGGCGAAAGTCCCTTTGCGGCCAGTGCCTTTGAGGTGGTGTTGGGCCAGCTGGGTCTGCTCACCCGCCTGGCCCCCGAGCTGGCCCCCCTACTTGAGCAACAGGCCCCGGCCTCGCTAGAGCTGGATGAGGCGGGGTTGGTGCAGCTGGTGACCCAGCGCTC
>JBILDB010000012.1:0-17294 GCA_044352805.1 Cyanobium sp. | reverse complement strand
GATGGCGCCTTCGGTGTCAAAGCAGGCCGCGGCGGTGGCTGCTGAGGTGGCGGCGGTGGCTGGGGGCTGGGACATTGGATGAAGCGCGGCGGCGGCCGCCACAGCGGATCCGCCGATTGTGGTGGAGGCCCGGATCAGCCGGCCAGCTCCCGCTCCACAAAGGCTGGCACCGCCCCAAAGGCTCCCTGTTGCCAGCGGGGGCTCCAGATCTGGCAGCCGGCCGCCACCGCCGCCGCCCGGGCGGGGTCGGCGCTGAGATAGCGGGGGCCATCAATGGCGGCAAAGGTCCAGCTCCACCAGCCGCTGGGGTACATGGGCACCCAGCCGTAGAGGGGATCGGCGTGGCCGAACACCTGCCGCAGCAGCCGCACGGTGGCGATGTGGACCTCCCGGAAGGCCTCCGGTGATTCGCTTTGGGTGGCAAACACCCCGCCCGGCCGCAGCAGGCGGCGGCAGTGCTCGAAGAAGGCGCGGTTGAACAGGCCCTCGGCCGGTCCGGCCGGATCGGAACCGTCAACGATCACCACGTCGTAGCTGGCAGCCGGGGCATTGGCCACCCAGGCGATGCCATCGCCAACGGTGAGCTGCAGGCGCGGGTCGCTCCAGGCGCCGCCGCCGATGGCCGCCAGGTGCCGCTGGCTCAGCTCCACCACCAGCCCATCGATCTCCACTAAATCGAGGTGGCGGACCTCCGGGTGGCGCAGGCATTCGCGGGCGGTGCCGCCGTCACCGCCGCCGATCACCAGCACCCGCTCGATGCTGGCGGCGCCGCAGAGGGCCGGGTGCACGATTGATTCGTGGTAGTGGCGTTCCTGGCGTTCGGCGGTCATCCAGCAGCCGTCCAGCAGCAGCCCTTTGCCATAGGCCTGGCTATCGATGATTGTCACCCGCTGGTAGTCGCTCTGGCGCTCTTCGATGACGCTGGCGGCCAGGCCGTAGCGCACGCCATTGAGCTCTTCATCGACCCAATGGGTGTTGTTGGTCCCAGGGGCGGGGGGTTCGGTAGGGGGCATGGCAGGGGGGGCCGGGACCGCGGTTCAGATGGCGTCCAGCTAAACCTTGACCAGTCCCGCTTGTCACCCCAGCATGGTTGTTTCCCGTCGGGGGCTGCTGATCGAGACGGCGGTTTTTGCTGTCGCCTCGGCTGAGGTGCGGTTGCTGTGATGGAGCCCCTGCCGATTGATCAGGAGGTGGTGATCCCCGCCGAAGAGCTGGGCTGGCGCTTTTCGCGGGCCTCCGGCCCCGGCGGCCAGGGGGTGAATACGACCGATTCGCGGGTGGAATTGGTGTTTGATCTGGCCCGGTCCCGATCGCTGCCGGAGGGTCTGCGGCGCCGGGCAATGGAACGGCTGGCCCCCCAATTGGTGGCCGGCGTGCTGGTGGTGGTGGCGCTAGAGCACCGCTCCCAGTGGCGCAACCGCCAGGCGGCGCGGCTGCGGCTGGCGGCCCTGCTGCGCCAGGCCATGGCCCCACCGCCGCCGCCCAGGCGGCCCACCCGCCCCAGCCGGGGTTCGGTGCAGCGGCGCCTGGCGGCCAAGCGATTGCGGGGGGCGATCAAAAGCGCACGGCGTGGCCGGCCCCCGGCGCCGGAGGACTGAAGGGGGCCAGGGCCTGCTGGATGGGTCAAGGCCCGCTGGATGGAGCCCGTTGGTTCGGCCCTGGCCGTGGTGCCGACAATCCCCGTGCCACCAGGGAGCGCTAGGTATCACAATCGCCCCCCCTAGGACTGGGCGTTGGGGCCTTGCGCCTGTTCGGCCCGGATCTGGGCCTTGGCCTGGCGCCAATGGGCTTCCAGCTCGGCCAGGGGGCGGCCCCCCAGCTCGCCCCCCAAGGCGGCCTCCACCCGGGAGAAGCGATCGAGGAACCGGCGGTTGGTGCCGGCCAGGCCCGCTTCGGGGTCGAGGTTGCTCCAGCGGGCCAGGTTGACCAGGGTGAACAGCACATCGCCCAGTTCGGTCTCGGCGTGGGCGGGATCGCCCTGGGCCAGGGCCTGCCGCAATTCGTCCAGCTCCTCATCCACCTTGGCCCAAACGCCATCCAGGTCGTCCCACTCAAAGCCGGCGGCGGCGGCCCGGCGCGAGATGGTCATGGCGCCGGCGAGGGCGCTTTGGCCCCGCAACTTGTTGGCGAGTTGGTCGCTGAGGGGACTGGTGGAGGTGGGGGTCCCTGATCCGCCTGCGGCGGCGGCGGGGCTGGCGGCGGCAGCGGCCGCCTGCTTTTCGGCCGCTTTGATGGCTTCCCAGCGCACCCGAACGGCGGCGGCGTCAGCGAGCCGATCGGGCCCAAATACATGGGGGTGGCGCCGCACCATCTTGGCGTTGATGGCACGGGCGATGGCGGCCAGGTCGAAGCGGCCGGCCTCCTGGGCGATGCGGGCGTGCAGCACCACCTGCAGCAGCAGGTCGCCCAGTTCTTCGCACAAGGGGTCGGCATCGCCTTGGCGAATGGCATCGCCCTGGCGGATGGCATCGCCTTGGCGAATCGCATCGGCCACCTCGTGGGCCTCCTCCAGCACGTAGGGAATCAGGGATTCGTGGGTTTGCTCCAGGTCCCAGGGGCAGCCGCTGACGGGATCGCGCAGCCGCTCGACGATGGCGATCAGCTCGGCCAGATCGCTGAGGGGGGAAGCGGCGCCAGCCCCAGCCCCAGCCATGGAGTCGATGTCACCCATTGGTTGCGGCCAGCGGCAGGGGGGGAATGGAGCAGCCTCAGCCTAGTTTTGGCGGCTGGAGCGACCTCCCTGGCGCCCAGGCTGGGGGCGCCGTCGCCCAGGCTGGGGCCGCCGGCGCCTGGGGCCGGGCCGCAGGGTTCGGGCCAGGGCCCGCAGGGGCCGGGGCCAGCGGGGCATCGGGTCGCCGTCCTGGAACAGGTGCAGCCAACTGCTGGCCTCCAGCCCCAACAGGGCCGCCAGGATCAGGGGCCGTTGCTGTTGCCAGAGGTTGGCCAGCCAGGGGGCTGCGGTTTGGGCCGCTGCCGCTAGATCGACGCGGCGCAGCGGCGCTGAGCCGGATGCCAGGGCCATGACGCCCTGGACCACCAGGGCGACCAGTAGCAGGGCCAGGGCCAGGTAGGTGAGCCGGCCCGCCGTGCCGATCACGGGGCTATGGGAGAACAGGGAGCGGTGGCTGAGGCCGCGGCGATAGGGCCACCACAGCCAGCCCAGGGGCCCCCAGCGATTGGTGGCACGGGAGCGGGTGTCCAGGTCGGGGGACAGCCACAGGCCCCCCACCAGAAACGCACCCGCCGCCACCGCCACCCCCACCAGCCCCAGCCAGGGCGCCCACAGCAAGCCAAAAGGCAAGGCCAGGCGCCGGGTGGCTTGGTCGTGGCTGCGGCCGCTGGCCATGGCGCCCCCCAGGAAGGCAGAATGGTGACACGCGCGATTAGCTCAGCGGTAGAGCGCCTGCCTTACAAGCAGGATGTCGCTGGTTCGAAACCGGCATCGCGCATTGGCAGACATCGCAGCCACACAGGGGTTTTAGCCTGCTGTACAAATGGATTTTGGTGTAAGGGCATCTGATCCCAAGCAGCCAAGAACTCCCTAAAACCGTCAGTCCCTGGCAAGATTTGGTAATGGTCAGCAGAGGTCGTGCAACAGCAAAGCCTTCTGCTATAGGCATTATCTTCCTGTTTGCGATGGCGGCGCCTCTGCCACACATACCCCACAGCTGTTGCTGGGCATGGCCGACTGACTAAGCAAAACAATCATAATCCAATAACGCAAAGAAATGTTGCACTCAATCCGCCAGCCAGTGCCTTCAGTTATGTTTGAAAAAGTTAGAAAATTGACATGAAGCAATTAATCAAAAGGCTTCCAACACTGCTGTTAGCGTTTGGGCTTGTGAATGGTTTTGCTTTCAATGCTTTTGCCAATCCAGCTGCCTATCCAGCTAAGGCGGCACAGCCCGAAAAGGTTGCATCTGATAAACCAGAATATAATAAAAAATACTTTTTATGCAAGCCTTTTCAGTATCCAATTCCTTCGACAGATGATGTAGTTTTATGCACCGAAAACATTAGAACAGCTTGGGAGTCAAGTTGGCTTCCAACCATTCAAGCAAAACAAAAGTTTCTTATCTTTAGGCAGAATACGGGATCAATTTTGCAATGGGTAGGTGTCAGCGGTGGTGCAGCTGCAGCAGCATTAGGGATTTCTGATACAAAGAATAGTAATACAACAGCAATCGCAATTGGATCGGCCGCTGCTGTATCAGCAATTACAGGAATCATCTGGAAGCAAGATGCAAGCAAGGCTAGAATTGCTAAATGCACAGATATTCTTGCAAAGCAGTATGAGATTCAGGCATCCTTAGAGAAATGGCGACTTAGGGCAAATGACATAAAATTTCGCGAAAGTTTTCTTGCGACGGTGGATAAGGAGTTTATTCAGCGAATTCGTCCTGGACTTGAAGGCTGTATGCCGGGTGAGTGGATTTATGAATCATAAATTAAATAAAATAACAATAGGAATAAGTCTGACAATAATTTTGTTTTCCATAAACCATTGTATAGGCCCATTGTTTCGACCAAAAATTACCCTACCAGCGCTGCCAGAGCAGCCTGATCGGTGGATAAGCGAAGTCCATATACCCAAGGGAAATGATGTAGTTGTCATTGAAGTCGATCCTTGGTTTACGCGCTTGGGTCTGCCATGGCCTTCTCCACGTCCTCAGCGCAAATATATGTCTAGGATTAAAGTTGGTGAATCTATCGCCGGCATCAATATCGGAGCCATTAAGTGCACCTATCACAACATAGACGCTGGATCCGGTCGGGATCAATATATGTGGCGCAACACATGGACGTGTATAGCTGCCCAAGATCGTCGCCAAATAGAAGAAGAACATAGTTTTGACAAAAGAATCATCAATTATCCCCATTTGATTGCTTTTCGCCTCCCGACTGCGTACTTGGATCGGAACCATGGCCGCCACATTGCCGACGCAAAGCCTGTCCAGGAAGCGCTAACGACCTATAATATACAGCAGCTCGACGACTTTCCAATGCGCCAGCAGCGCCTGCTTAACTGACAGAAAGAAACCATCTTGAGCAAGGAAGGAGTCCAAAGCGAGATGCAGCGGCTGGTAGACGAAAAAGGCTTTTCACCCCAGATCAAGCGGGCCTCGATGGTTGCCAGGGCTCATACTCCAGCCGAGTTTTTGGCAGGGCAGGTGAACCGCTATGGGATGACTGTCAGTCCCGAGGCCATGAAGATTGTGAGAAAGCAAGAATAGATTAAGGTCCGGAAAAGGGTCATAACCGGCCGGAAAGGAAAGATTCAGCCAGGAACCTGGAGAAGTAAGGGCCTCTGTGATAAGCCATACCTTCTTTGGCTTCGAATTCGCTTTGACCAGTGCTAATGGCACGCTACATGCAGACCCTTATCCCCTTTCCGTATGGCCCCATCTCTATGACGGACTTCCCTAAAAAGCCTGCCTTCCTGCTGAAGCTACCACCACCACCTCTACCACCACACTGGCGAGATAGTGAGCTGGAGTCCCGCATGGTGGGGAATACCACCACCATGCTCCGCACAGCCCTGGATCGCGTGCTGGCCGACCTGAAGCGCCACTACAGCGCCTACCTCAATACTGTGGTCCCTGCTGCCCTGGACCCCGAGGGGAAGCCGATGCCCACCCCTGGTGCCTACAGCTCCGCCGAGGCGGCCACCAAGTACCGCGCCATCCTCAAGGATGCCCAGCAGTTCCTACCCCCAGATGAGATCCAAGACTGGCAGCGGAGGTTTGCCACCGTTCTGGACGAGGCCATAGCGAACGGCGGGGAGGCTGCCACAGCCCTCCAGACCATCGTGACCGGCGCTAGTGACCAGTTCGCCGCGGCCAACCCGCTGGCCATCCGAGCTGCCACCAAGGCCGCTACCGCCTTCATGGAGGGCGAGGACGACAGATTCAGGGATCAGATCGCCCAGATCGTCAGCGAAGGCATAGCCCGTGGGTGGGTCTCCTAGAAGCTGGTTCCGCAGATTGTCAAGGCTCTAAAGGAGTCGACCGACCCTCAGGACAAGACCGCCCGCATGGGAATCCGGCGCCGGGCTGAAAAGATCGCCCGCAGTGAGCTGGCCAATGCCTACGCCAAGGGGTCCCTTGATCACTGCCTGGCCGAGGGCTTCGGCTTCATCCGGTGGATAGCAGCCACCGACGAAGGAACCTGCCGCTGCTGCCTTGTGCCGCTACCAGCCAGTGATGTGCAGGAAGAGGATCCAGTGATTCGGGACAACCTGCTTGATGGCGAGTTCTGGCGGGGCGAGCATGACGCAGGGGTGAAGATCCTGGCCAAGACCGAGGGGATCAGCGTGAAGAAGGCCCGGAGCCTGCTGCAGCTGGCCATCACCTCCCCAACACCCAGCGAGCGGCATCTGTATTCCAATCGTGAAATCAGCCTGCCGCCTTCGGTGCCATTGGATGCGCCGAGGGATGGTCGGTCGTTCAGCGAAGCGGTGGCAGAGAAGGCATTAAAGAATGCCCGCAACCGCCGCCCCGAGGGGTGATCACGTGACGAGCAGCCCCACCACTTCATCCGGAAATTTCACCAGAGTTTCCCCGTGTGTTCGCTGACACCTGCAAAGCCATTGCGCGGCAAGGCTTCTAAGTAGCGCGCATTCGCCTAACAAGTATGTATTCGCTGGTTCGAAACCGGCATCGCGCATTGGCAGGCATCGAAGCAACACAGTGGTTTCAGCTTGCTCTACAAAGGGATTCCAGTGAAAGGGAATCTGATGCCAAGCAGTCAAGAACTCCTTAAAACCGTCAGTTCCTGGCAGTATTTGGGAATGTTCATCAGCGGTCGTGTCGCAGCGAAGCCTTCTTCCACAGATACTATTCATCTATGTGCCTTCAGTTACGGCTCCTCTGTCCCACACTTCTCACACTCCCCACAGCTGTAGCGGAACTTGTACATAATCAAGAAACATTATGCCTCGACCATCTTGGCCCTGATCTGATGAGGATGCGCTGCCCCCTCCCCTGCTCGAAGCGGCATTCTTCTCCCTCGCTCTTGCTAACTGCCCCATCCATGGCAGCGCCTACCCAGGGTGCTGGGGGGGGCGCTGCAGATCCACGGGGATGCGCAATTGACTTCAGAAATCTGGTATGATGAATTAAACACTATAACCATTTGTTTGACCTGGTCAGCCATGAAACTTGAATCTCATCAGGTCCTCCGAATTTCGAAGACTGGAAAACCGCAAAATACTGTGCGACGGCATTACCTTGAATGGAGGGTTGCCAACGGTATGCCGCGAGAATGCTGCGACAATAAAGAATGCTTTTTCAATACTTCGCCATTGACGTGGAATAACGAACCACTAAAGCCAATACTCGACCACGTATCAGGCAATCGTAGAGACAACTCTCCTAAAAACTTAAGATTCCTGTGCCCGAACTGTGATTCTCAAAACTACGTGACAAAAAGCGGGGCCAATGCCGGCAGAATCAAAATCAAAGGAGAAAAGGGATCCTACCAAGTTTATGATCGTGATGGCACCGTGGCAGCGCATGCCGCAGGAGAGCATTTTACAAGCAATGAAACCATATTTCTACCAGGAGCCACAACAGTAACTCAGCAATAGACTTTTATGATTTTGCCGCAATTGTCAATTTCAGGCCCGCGCAGCAACGCAGCACAGCTATGGGCTCACGAGCCGAGATGAGCCGCTAAGCCGTCTGGTCTGAGCGAGATGGCACCTGGGTGGCTTGGGCGAATCCACCGCCAAGTCTGCACCCTAAATGCAAAGTACATCAAACCCACAGGGATTGGCTTGCTTTGCTTGGACCCTACCTGGCCGATGTAAGCGAGACCCCATGTTTACATCGGAGAATGACCTGAGAAACTTTTCAAGCCCAGGTTGCAAGTCGACCTAAGGGTGTATTCCCACTGTCGCGCCCGTGAAGATGCCTGCGCCTTGGCGCCCAGCCATGAAAATTTCACTCCGTTTTCACCCGGAAGTTGCGATGGTTGCTCAAAGTGGTGGCGCTGCGGGAGATCTGTGCCAGGATTAGTAGCCTTACAAGCAGGATATCGCTGGTTCGAACCCGGCATCGCGCATTGCCAAGGTGGCGCGGGCGGCGCAGTGGCCCTGCCATTAAACCCCTGATCCCCCATTATTGCCAGAATGGCCAATAAAGCCCCGGTATCGGCTGACGACCGGCCCCTGCCAATACCCCTCGTTATGGCCCTTCCGAACCTTTGGAAGCTCTACAACCTGCGCTCCTCCCCCTACTTTCAGGCCACCCTGCGCCAGGACTCGGAGGCCACACCCCTCAGCCTGTTCGTGGGGCGACATGAGGAGCGGCAACGGTTGCTTACTGCCATTGGTGGATCCCGCAGCTCCCGCCAGGCGGTGGCAGGGCGGCCCGGTATCGGCAAGACCACCCTGGTGCAGGCCGTCAAGGCTGATGCCCTGGCTGCCGGCTACTGGACCTCAGCGGAAATCATCCCAATCAGCGCCGATCTGACCAGTGAGGAGCTGATCGGCCAGCTGCTTGCCGGCGCCTATGACTCCGTTCTGGCCTCGTCTGCCCAAGCCAGCGGCCCCGCCATGGAGGCTGCTGCGAGATCTACTGGCTTTTGCCTTGGAGCAGGGCGCCTGCGGCGTGGTTTTGCAGCTGAACAACCTTGAAAATCTTGCGGAGGCCGATGCCGCCCGAGCGGCTGATCTGCTGCGCAGCATCCGTGATCAGGCGCTGCTGCTTGATGGCCTGCACTTGATCGTGGTGGGCACCACCGATGCCGTTCGCACCGTTGTGCAGAGCCACACCCAGGTGCGTTCGGTGTTCAGTGATCCGGTGGTGCTCGATCCCCTTGAGCCGACCGAGGTTCATCAGTTGCTGCAGGCGCGGTATCACGCATTGCAACTGGATACGAGCCAGTTGCTCCATCCGCCCGTGCAGGCAGAGGTGATCGACGCGCGGCACGGGCTGTTCCGTGGCGATCTGCGCGGCCTGCTCAAGGCGCTGGAGGACGGCATCACCGCCCTGCTGGGCCTGACAGGCAACGCTGATGGCCCAGGCCCGATCGGCATAGCCGACCTCACTCAGGTGCTTAGTCGGCGCTACGGGTTGGAGCTGCAGAACCAGCTCGGCGCCACGCTGTGGCAACGGTTGGCAGCCTGGGCCGCTCGGGACGCCCAGGCGGTGCTGACCCAGGCCGAGCTGGTGGCGCTGTGGGGGATCAAGCAGCCCTCGGTGTCCCAGACGCTGCAGCAGCTGATCGGTGCCGGTGCCGTCGACGTGCTGCCCCGCAAAGGCGGGGAGCCGCTGCAATATCTGCTGGCAGGGGCGACGCGGCTGGCCCTGGGTTGAATGGCCCACACTCCGCATGGTAATCACAGGCACCGGGCGGTAGCTGACCCGCAGCGAGTCACCGTTTTCGGGTTCTTGTGCCGCACCTGAGTCCGGCGTGACCGACCCTTTGGGGATCTGGGGCCGGAGGATCCGAACCCCGCAGGTGCATCCCCAGCGTGAGCAGCACCGGGTTAGAGCCCCGGTAGCGGTGCCCGGTGAGGAGGTTTAAGTGGTGCCCACCAGTGGTGGCGTCCCATTCCCGCCGCCAAGGTGTTGTCCCGGCCTCCATCAGGGAGATCAAGGAATCAACAAGGCGGTCTGTTGAGGTGGTGGTTGGAGCTTTACGAGTTCGAGTTGCAGGCACGGGGGCGTAGCGCAGGACCCGCGTCGCAGCGCGGCTTGCGTCAGCCCTTGTGCGGCCGCGCAGACTGCGGGAACCCGGCGCTACCCCCACCCAAGGGCTGCGAGCAGTGCCTGGGGGAGTAACTCAGCGCATTTAGACTCTTCGCTCGGCACTACAACGACCCAGATTACGTGTGGTTGAAAGCGATTCGATTCAAGAATTCAGAGGTACCAAGAAAGTTCTTCTTCGAGGGTGTAACCAAAAATACTTATCTGCACCCTAACTGCACCGGGGCGACTGAAAAGTAATGATTCATCATTTCAAGCCCCCAGGCGCCCTTAGAGTCAGATCAGTGAATCAACCAAGTACTGCATTATTCAAAATTGATCAATAAACAGAAGTCGAGGCTAAATTATCTGCATCATCTTCAAATTAGTGGCAAGCTATTAAGTAATCGCCGCCGCTCCTCCCAATCGGGCTGCAGGGAATTGAGTAACGCAACGAACTCCTCTCCGTGGCTGGGGACCCTCAGGTGGGCCAGTTCATGAAGGACGATGTAGTCGAGACAGGCGCGTGGCTTTTGGGCCAGCTGCGTATTCAGGCGGATGTTCTTCGTGGATGGATTGCAGCTGCCCCACTGGCGGCTCATTGCTTGAACGAAAAGCTTGTTGATCTGTACATCCAGCCGTTGCTGCCAGTGATCGATCAGATCTGCTGCTTCTTGCCTAAGCTCTTTGCGGTACCAGGCCGCCAAGATGCTCTGACGTTTCTCCAGGGTGGATCCAGGCCGTAGGAAAAGGATTAGATGCCTGGGGTGAACCTCAATTTTGGGCGCGGCATTCACTTCCTCGATATGCAGCAACAGCCTGCGCCCCCAAAGTGCATGGGACTCACGCTCGACTACCAGTCGGGGGCTCTCGCGTTGCTGACCTGAAAATCGGGCTTGCTGCCTGCGGATCCAGCCCAGCTTGCCGATAGCGTAGGCCCGCACATGTTCTTGGCTCATCCCTTGCGGCGCTGAAATGCGCACAGCCCCATCGGGAGGTACTACTGATAGATGCAGGTGCTTGATCGGCTTGATGGTGACGTCCACGGGCATGGCGCCGATCAGCAACTGATGGCTGGGGAAGGCCTGAGTCATCAGTATTCGGGCTGCGCCACCAGCACCGCAAACAACCGTTCCACCTCGGCTGCGTCCTGTAGCAGGCCGTACAGGGCAGCTTTGATCACCTGCTCCTTGGCCTGGATGCCTCGCCAGCCATCGGGTCTGATCTGGCTCACCGTCTTATCAACCCGAAGCGCCAGATCAAGGTCGCCATTCAGGTTGTTCCACATGGCTCGTTTGCCAGGGGTATCCAGCTGGTCAGGAGTGCTATCGGCGGTTTGGCGATGTAGTTGGCGGGCCAGTTCGGCGATTTTCCGCAGATACTCCTCGTAGGCGTCAGCATGTTGCTTGCGGAATCGGATGATCTCATTGAGCACCTGCGACATCCGTTCATAGAAAGCGGGATCATGGGCCTGCTCGCTGATGATCGTGCGGCGCATGTTGTTTTCGATGGTCTCCTGGACCGCTTTTTTGTTGCTGCCCGACTTGCCAAAGCTCTGGTTGATGGCCTGAGCAACACCCGTCTTAATGATCAGCTCCAGCAGGCCGATTTCCTCGAAGGCAGAGATCTTGCGTGGTTGATCCGCTTCAATGTAGGCATCAATCAGGAAGCGCATGTCGGCCTCGTAGGCCTTGAGGTCCAGATTTTCCCCTGCTGCTAAGCGAATCACCTGTCGCCAGTCGAGTGCTTTGTCGCGCTGTTGGGTGATGCGGGTAGCCTCGCTGGCGGTGTATCCAGCATCTGTTAATTCATTGGCTAAAGCAGCGTGTGCCCTAGTCAGTTCGGCCACAGCCTTGTAGTACGCCATGCGTAAAGGCTCTTGCGCTTGCAGATCTGAGGGGTTTTCGGTGTTGCCGCAGAAGTGGTGCAGGATAGCGAGCTCATCTTTTGGCGGGGCCACTGGGTCGGCCAACAGCGCTTCCTGCTCTAGTGCGTCGTCTAAGCGTTCCTTCGCTTTTTTGAGACGATCCTGCAGGAGCACATCGGGATCAGGCCCACTGGAGGAGTGATCCAGGTCATCGCTGGAGTACACAGAGATGGCGTTCTCGACCTTCTTGAATAAATCCTTATAGTCAACAATTAAGCCATAGGGCTTGTCGTCCCCGTCCAAGCGATTGGTGCGGCAGATTGCCTGGAACAGACCGTGATCTTGCATCGATTTGTCGATGTAGAGGACGCTGCAGGACGGGGCATCAAACCCAGTCAACAGCTTGTCAACCACGATCAGCAGCTTCATCTGCGCCGGTTGGTTGATGAAGAGTTCCTTCGCCTTCTCTTCATATGTTTCGGTGCGGCTCATGCCCGGCTGGGGTGCAATGGAATCGAGCAGCCGGTTATAGGTGTTGTAGATGAATTGCTTGTCGGTTTCGGTGTTGGCGCCTATCTCCTCCTTGCTCACATCTCCAGCCTTGGGGTCATAGGAGGTGACTACGGCGCATTTGCCCTTAAGCTCTGTGCCATTGAACAGCTCAAAGTAACGACAAGCCTCATAGATGCTGGAAGCTACGAGGATGGCGTTGCCGCGTTGACTGACCAGACGTGGATTGAGAGAAAAGTCAAAGATGATGTCAGCGACAATTCGGTTCATCCGCGCCTTCGAGCTGAGCACGTTTTGGAGAGTCCCCCACTGGCGCTTCAGTTCACGTTGTTGCCAGGGGTTGAGATTGGCTGTCTTGGTTTCAAACCACTGATCCACTCGTGCGTGTGAACTCAGCCGTTGGTCGATGTCACGGGCTTCATAAACCAGATCAAGAACGACCTTGTCTTCCACGCCCTCGCTGAACTTGTAGGTGTGAATGTAACCACCGAAAACCTCCAGGCTGGTGGCCTTGTCCTTCTTGAGCAGAGGCGTACCGGTGAAGCCGATAAAGACGGCGTTGGGCAACAACGCCTTCATTACACGGTGCAGCTTGCCGCTTTGGGTGCGGTGGCATTCATCCACGAAAATGAACAGTTCTCCCACCGCTGGACTTGGTTGGGCCTGGAGTTGTTCGAGATAGGCCTCGAAGTCATCAACCCCGCGCACGCCGAACTTATGGACTAGGGAACAGAGCAACCTGGGTGTGGGTTTGCTTAGGGCCTGCATCAGATCCTTGCCGTTGCTGCTGCGTTGGATGGTTTCACCCGCACCGCCAAAAACACTTTCAATTTGTTTGTCAAGCTCATCGCGGTCGGTGATGATCACCACACGGGCGTTGGGGTTGTTGGCCAGGATCCAGCGGGCCAGCAGCACCATCACGATGCTCTTGCCGCTGCCCTGGGTGTGCCAGATAATCCCGCCGCGGCGCTCCTGAACATACTTCTGAGCAGCCTTGATACCAAAGTACTGGTGAACTCGCGGCAGTTTCTTAATACCACCATCGAACAGCACGAAGTCGCGCAGCAATTCGATCAGCCTGTCCTTGCGGCAGATCTTGAGCAGGTATTTGTCCAGCTTCAGGTGGCTGTTGTCAGTTTCATTTTCCTTCCAGCTCAGGAAGTATTTCTCTGGTGTCTGGATGGCGCCGTAGCGCAGGCCTTCGGAGTCGTTGCCGGCGAGCACCAGCTGGTTCGTGGCAAAAAACCAGGCATTGAACTGAGGCTGTTGGTTGGACAGGTTTTGACGGATGCCATCGCCGATGCTCACACGGCTGCGCTTGAGTTCGATTACGCCAATGGCAATCCCATTCACATAGAGCACGATGTCCGGCCGGCGCTCCTGGTGTCCATTGAGGGTGACTTCCTCAGCGATCGCAAAATCATTGGCTTCCGGGTTGTGCCAATCAATCAGCGTGACTGTGGTTGTGGGCTGATCGGCGGACGCCTTCACCTGCACCCCATAGCGAAGCAAGGAATAGACGCGACGGCTGGCTTCATAGAGGCCCACCTGGCTGACATCGGCTGCGCTGCGGAGCTGATAGAGGGCTCCGCTGATCTCCGCTTCGCCGTAGCCGCGGCGCTGCAGGGTGGTGCTGAGGATGGCCTCTTCGATGTTGCTGTTGCCAGCTCGCTCCTTCCAGTCGCCCAGGTAGCGGTAGCCCAGCTTGTCCTGAAACAGGCGCAGCACCCGCTCCTGGGTGGCGCGCTCGAAGCCGAGGCCGCTCATGGCGTCTCCTGTTGGGTTGAAGGGATCACGACCCAGCGCCCGGCTTTGGTGGGGCCTTCATGGCGGACGCGGCCCTCGGCACGCAACTTCTTGAGGTGGTAGCTGATCCCATCGAAGCTGAGCGCCAGCGCTTCCGCCAGCTCGCGGGCGGTGATCGTGGGTTGCTGTTGCATCAGCGCCAGGATCCGCTCGCGGGGCCTGCGAGGCTCCCGGCCGGCGTGCTGCGTGTCTTGGGTGGTTTCAACCGTAGTTTCTTGGGTAGTTTCTTCCGTAGTTTCTTGGGTGGCATGCACCGGCAGGGGCCGTCCCAGGGCAATCCGGAAGCCGTCATCGAGGCTGAACACCGGCTCGGGCAGGCCGGCCTCGCGGCAGCGGCGAATCATGTCGGCCGTGCCGGTGCCGAGGCGCTCGATGTACTGCGCCAGGTAGAGGGGTTCGGCCAGCAGCGGATTGGCGGGGATGGAACCGTGGGGCTGGCGCAGCTGGGCGAGGCTGAGGGAGGGCGGCAGGCTGCCGGGGTTCCAGATCTCGACACGATCGGCGAACACCATCACCTGCACGCTGCCATTGCTGGTGTAATCGCGGTGGGCCACGGCGTTGACGATCGCTTCGCGGATCACCTCGGGGGGGATTTCGTAGGCGGCGGGAGCCTGGGTGGAAGCGGCGCGGGTGCCCACCGAGAAACTGAGGCGGGCGAGCACGAAATCCACGGCCTGATCCACCAGTTCGAACACCGTGCCCTTGAACACCTGATACGAAGGGATTGGCTTGGCGATGGCGGTGCCATGGAAGTGGGCGGCCTTAAGCTCGCTGCTGAGCAGGAAGCGCTGGGGCTGGCGGCCGAACAGCAACACGGCGGCGTGCACGGGCTGGCCATGGGCGAGCAGATTGAGGTGAGTGAGCAGCTCGCTGGCGGAGGCATTGGGAGGCAGGGGGAAGCCGCGCACCTGGCGGGCCCGCTCGATGAACCAGGCGATGCGGTTGTCGTCAAGATCGGCCAAAGAGGCCTTGGGGCAGGGGGAGGCGTCGAAGGGGCCGCTGCGGATCAGCTGGTGGTCATCAAGCCACTGCACCAGGGCCGCATAGAGGCCGGCGATCAGCTCGGCGGTGGTGGCGAAGCGGCGCCGCACCAGGGAGGCTTCGGCCTGGCGGATGAGGGCGAGCATGCGCGGATCGCGGCTGGTGTCGTCGGCGGCCTTGAGAAAGATCAGGCGGGGCTTGCCGCGTTCGCCGGCCCGTTGAAACTCCCGCTCGGTGGGGGAGAGTCCTCCGGCGTCGACGCTTCCGTACTCGCTGCCTAACAGGCCCACATAGAGGCTGCAACGGTCGACTTGATCGAGATAGAGCTCATCGGCGCGGCGATCGCTGGCGGGTAGGTCTTCAAACAGCACCGGCTCGAAGAAGCGCCGCAGCAGCGGATCCCCCTGCAGGAAGTCGCGCAGCGCCAGGCGTTCGGCCGCGAACTCCTTCTGCACGCTGCTGAGGAAGAGTGGGTGGCGGGTCATGGGGCCACCAGGAAGGCCATGGGGCCGTTGTCGATGTGGTCGAGGATGGTGGAGATTTTCATTTATTAGCAACTACTCGACAGAGTCTCGTAAAGATCATGCGCTGTAAGCATTGGCGAGCCAGAAGTACCATGGCTATGCAGCTCATAAAGAACCGCGCGCCATTTAGCGCCTTCAACTCGCTGGATCCAAGGCTCGCATCTCCGGGTAATGATAATGTCTGATCGGACTTCGGAGACTGCTCTATAATGCCTTTTTCTGGCCCCCCAACCAGTCAGGGCGGCGAGAGACTTTTTGCCTAAATTACTACCAAGAAAGGTGACGAGATTAACCTGTACATTAGTTCTTGTCTCTCCCCTGCCAGCACTTGAATATCTGAGATTTATCCCTGATGTCCTGAGTTGATTAAGTGTGTCTGAAAAAGCTGGCTGCTCCCCTCCGATTAGCAGATAACAGCGCCATGCTTGACGCTCAGGTTCATCCCCCCTTGTTATTAAAAGCTTCCATATGTCTCTGGCAATCCCTTCGGCTGATGGTCGTTTGGCCCATTTGACTTCACAGACAACGCCAGGATTGTATGCGGATGGCAAAATTGCTACATCATGCTGAATGGGGCGACCGCGCCCTTGGGTACGTGCACAGAAGTGGCATGAGTTTGATGACCACGTTGCAGTGTGCTCTGACCGAACTAAATGAGCAAGATCTGGCTTCGCTGAAAGCAGACCCCTTACAAATGCAGAGCGGAAATAATCTTCTGTCATGCATACTCGCCTAGGAGTAATAATCTCCTGATTTAAAGCTGCTTCTGCAAAGAGAAAGGCCCTTCTAAGCCACTCTTGATGCGATATTCTTGTCACTTGCGCACCTCTCGCGAGCGGAAAGTATCAGCAGTTATTAAAGCTTCGCTGGCTGGATCATGCAGTTTCTTTGATAATCTAATTTTGCCGGACAAGAGATTTTGCATCATTCCAGTTTTCATATTGCGAATCTTCTTTGCCATGCTCTTCACCGCATCTAACTCCTGGTCAATTTCGCAAAGCACGCGGGCGATAGCCAGCTGCTCAGACTTCTTCGGCAGCTTCAGCGTGAATCCCTGAACAATCTTTTTGTTGAGGTTTGACTGCGTCCCCTGCTGACCCATCTGCTTGACCATGTCGTGGATACTGCATAGATAATAGTAAAGGTAATCACTGGCAAGGGAGGGGCTTGGACGGATACCAAGTATGGCCTGGCTTGTCGTAACCTCGCAAGCTGCAATGCTGCACTCTCCGAGAGAGGCATACATGGCGTACAAAATAGTCCCAGCGGGAAATCGCTTCGCGGCGCAGTTCGCAAGGCCCAAATCTGAAAGGGTGCGCTCAGTCTCGGAAATAAATCGACCGCTTGTCGTCATGTCCGAAATAGAAACCCATGGGATTCCCCCTCCATAAAAGTCGTCTCTCCCTGTTGGTGGAGTACCTCCGCTGTTCATCGCTGCGACTGATCCGAGGCTGACTTGTGCCCACTCCCCCTCAAACCCCGGCAGCCGCCGCTTGCCGGTGAGCAGCTCCTGCATGGCGGCCTGCTTGACGCCACGCTTCTTTAAGATAAGCGCATGTGTGGTGGAGATAAGGTCATCAATACAGTCAATTTGCTCGGCAATCGCTTTCTGTTCAGGCGGTGGCGGCATTGCAACCTTAAGCGAACGAATCTGTTCTACATTCGCACGCTTAAATGTGGACCCCACCATCATTGAAGCAAGCTGCTCTAAAGTGCTAGGCGACTGAAGGAGTGCTTGCAGATAGGTTGCGGAAAACTCTTTTCTACGGCGTTGCAAAAGGCAGACGCCCCCACTACCAGCAAAGTTGTCCGCCCTGTCCGACCGATCCACCAGGGGGCCAACCATGAGTGATGCAATCGCCTTACGACCCCGCGCTGCGGGCTGAGATCCGCCAGCGGATGAGCCCGCCTAAC